>JAISQS010000620.1 GCA_031274045.1 Planctomycetaceae bacterium
CGCGGAATATGCGGAAAACGAATTTTAAAATTTCCGTTCTTTCCGTTCTTCCGCGACTTCCGCGTTGAAAGAATATACACACAAAATAAAATTCTTTCCTTTGCGTTCTCCGCGTCTCTGCGCGAAATATAATTTTTGTTTCGCGCGGAGGCGCAAAGAACGCAGAGTTTTTATTTTTTAACGCGGAAAGACGGAAAGCGCGGAATATGCGGAAAATGAATTTTAAAATTTCCGCTCTTTCCGTTCTTACGCGACTTCCGCGTTGAAAGAATATACACACAAAATAAAATTCTCTTCCTTTGCGTTCTCCACGCCTTTGCGCGAAATATAATTTTTGTTTCGCGCGGAGACGCAAAGAACGCAGAGAATATAAAACGAAATTAAACTCTTCCTTTGCGTTCTCAGTGCCTCTATGCTATACTTTCGGTGGTCGTGAATGTATGTTTTAACCAAGTAGAGGCGGGAAGTCTTGAGGCATTAGGCAGGGAGGCGTTAGGTTCGTTGCCTAATGCCTCAAGCCTTCGGTAAAACATACATTTATGACCGCCGAAAGTATAATCCGCGTTAATATCAACGTAAAACAATAACCAAATCCAAAAAAAATATTATGAATAACACAACCAACCAAGAATTACCAAAACAATACGAACCAACCACAGCACAAGAAAAATGGAGCAGATTTTGGGACGAGAAAAAATTGTTTCAAATCAATCTAACACCTCCACAAACCAACATCACCACAAACATCGCCGATGATCCCGCGCGCGTTGCTGATGATCCCGCACACGTTGCTAATGATCCCGCGCACGTTGTTAATGATCCCGCGCACGTTGTTAGTGATCCCGCACACGTTGTTAATGATCCCGCGCGCGTTGTTGGTGATTCTGCGCTTTATGGAAAAATTCTTGATAATGTTGTCAAGGGAGTTGGGATTGTTGATCAAGATTGTGCGCAGGTTGATTTGCAAAAACCGGATTCAAGTTGTGTTAAGTTGGATTCAATTTGTCCGAAGTCTAGTTGTGGTGATTCGCAACATCGAAGGTTGAAAGGTGCGTTCTGTGTTGTAATTCCGCCGCCTAATGTTACTGGGGCATTGCATTTGGGACACGCTCTCAACAACACTCTCCAAGACATCATCGTTCGCATGAAACGAATGCAAGGATTCAATACGCTTTGGATTCCGGGAGTTGATCATGCCGGAATTGCAACCCAAGCGGTTGTCGAACGTCGTCTTTTTGAGCAAGAGAAATTGACGCGGCATGATATTGGGCGTGAGGCTCTTGTCAAAAAAATCTGGAATTGGAAGGAAAAATATCAAGCGAGAATAATCGAACAACTTAAAGCGTTGGGGTGTTCTTGTGACTGGAGTCGGACGCGGTTTACGCTTGATGATGTTTGTGCCAAAGCTGTCCGTCATTTTTTTTTCCGCCTCTTTCAAGACGATTTGATTTATCGCGGCAAACGGCTTGTGAATTGGGATACGTTTTTGCAAACTGCTGTTAGCGACGATGAAGTTACGCATGAAACTGTTGCCGGACATTTTTGGTACATTAAATATCCGGTTGTAAATCCGAAACGGAATGAACCTGAATTTGTGATAGTTGCGACGACTCGTCCTGAGACTTTGCTCGGTGACACTGCGGTTGCCGTTCATCCTGATCCCGAAGCCGCGCTCAACAAGGTGATAGATGATTTGCGGAGTCGAATTGCTGACGCGCCGGAGAAAGAAAAAGCGGAGTTGGAAAGTGAGTTGGAGAAGGTCGTGTTGCGTAAAACATCGGGCGTGTTGGCAAATTTGACAACGCTTGCGGAGATGGCAAAAGATGGGCGTAAAGTTCTGTTGCCGCTTGCCCAAAGAGAGATTCCTCTAATTGCGGATACGTGGGCAAAACCAGATAAGGGGACAGGTTGCGTCAAAATTACACCGGCACATGACCCGAACGATTACGAAGTCGGAAAACGGAACGGCTTGCCGATGATAAATATTTTGAACAAAGACGGAACGCTAAATAAAGAAGCCGGAAGTTATGAAGGTTTGAAAATCAAAGATGCCCGTTTGAAGGTTATTGATGATTTGACGCAAAACGGTCTGATGCACGACACCGAAGAACGGACTATTGAACTCGCACACAGCGACAGATCAAAAACGCCAATCGAACCGCTGCTAAACGATCAATGGTTCGTCAAAATGGAATCGCTTGCCCAATCCGCAATCAACACAGTAAACAACGGCGAAATAAAAATTATCCCCGAACGTTACACCAAAGGATATATCGACTGGCTCGCCGAAAAACGAGATTGGCCCATCGGACGACAACTCTGGTGGGGTCACAGAATTCCAATCTGGTATTGCAAAAATACAACCGAATCCGAACTCAAACAGGCATTCGCAAACCGCGAAGACATCGCGTACAAATGGGACGAAGCCGGACAAGTTTGGTGGATTTGCAGCCGCGATGAAGAGTTGCCGAGTGCGATCAAAGGTCATACTCTTGTCCAAGAAGAGGACGTGTTGGATACGTGGTTTTCAAGCGCGCTCTGGACTCACTCAACACTCGGATGGCCAAACCAAACGCCGGAGCTTGAGACTTTTTATCCGACGGGTGTTTTGATTACTAACCGCGATATTCTTACGCTTTGGGTTGCGCGAATGGTTCTTGCCGGAAAATTTAACACGGGCAAAATTCCATTTCACGAAGTCTACATTCACCCAAAAATTCTCGACAAATACGGCGAAGGAATGTCCAAATCAAAAGGGAATGGAGTTGATCCGGTTTCTGTTGCTGCTAAGTTCGGCACGGACGCGCTGCGTTTCGCGTTGGCGTATTTGACGACCGAGAACCAAGACATCCGCTTGGCGTTAGATTTTGAGTGTCCGCATTGCAATGCAATCGTTGAACAAACGAAACAAAATCGCGTATTGCCCAAAATAAAATGTCCCAAATGTCAAAAACATTTTCGTACACAATGGGCAGAACGCGAAGATGATTTACAGTTGCCGGAAGGCGTGATGGTCGGCGAACGATTTGAGACGGCGCGGAATTTTTGCAATAAACTTTGGAACGCAGCCCGCTTCGTACTTTTGACTCTCAACTCAAACTCCAACTCCGCCGACAACACACCGGACAACACACCAGACAATACACCAGACAAAAAACAACCGGACAAACAAGACTCCAAACAACACATAGTATATAGGACAAAAAACGAGTTGACGGCGGAGTTGTTGGAGGACAAATGGATTTTGAGTCGGCTTGCAACTGTAACTCGCGATGTGAGTCAGATGTTTGAGACTTATCGTTACGCGGATGCCATGCGATTATTGTACGATTTTTCTTGGGACGAGTTTTGTTCGTTTTATCTTGAGATTGTCAAGTCGCGTCTTTCGGATGTACGTCAAAATAATTTTGCGTCGTTTATGTTGCTTTTTGTGTTGTGTGATTTGGTGAAGTTGTTGCATCCGGTTGTTCCTTTTGTTACGGAGGAGATTTGGCAACGCTTGCGTGAGGTTGATTCGGGTTTGGAGGAGAGCGTAGCGGTTGCGGCGTGGCCTGTTGCAAATGAGACCGCAATAAATCCGCAAATCGAAGAACAATTCAAAATATTCCAAGAAATCTTGCGGGCAATAAGAGATACCCGCGCAAGCCGAAATATACCGCCAAAAACAGAAATCTCTTTTTGTGTCAAATGTAGCGAGGTTGTCAGCAAGTTAATGAAACCGATGGAGGCATACTTTTTGACAATGGCTCGCGCAAAAGTTACCGGCTGGGGAGAGTCGCAAAAAGCACCGTTGTTGGCGGCAACAGTTCCGCTTGCGGGGATGGATATTTATGTGGACTTATCGGAGTTGATGGATGTGTCGGCGGAGATTGAAAAACTTGAAAAAGAAATGTCCAAACTAGACGGATTCATAAAATCCAAACAGACAAAATTAAACAGCGACTTCACTCAAAAAGCCCCGCCAGCCATCGTCGAAAAAGAACGACAATCACTAAACGACCTACAAAACCAATACAACTCCGCCAAAAACGCCATCGAAAAACTAAAACAAATTTGAATAAAAAGAGAAAAATTTCATTGTGCACAAAGGTACAAAGAACACGAAGATTCCAATTGTAAACATCATAATTTATTTTATATCTATTTTTCGTTGCGCAAAAAACAAAAAAATGGTTCAAAGTTAAAAAATTTTTGAGGTGAATTATGGGAAATGAATTTGACAAAGAGAAATTATTGGTAGTTGGTGTCAAGAAGCGTTCGTGGTTTTCGCGGCGGCTGTTGTTTTGGTTTGTGTTGTTTCTTGTTTTTTTTGTGGTGTCATTTTATTTTTGTTTTGTGCCGTCGCGTCTTGTTATATTGCCGGAGACGACGCTTGTGACGGAGTGTTTAACACCGGAGGGTTTGCCGGATTATTTGGCTGCTTATTTGGCAATGAATAACGCACAACTTAAAAAACCGGAAGATAACGGTTATCGCTTAGTTCTTGAAGCGTTCGGTCCTTATGCTTTTGTCCGGCGTGATACGAAGAAAACGATTGAATGGGAAGAATTGCCAACGCATAGCACATACGGAGAATGGTACAAAGATATGTGGATTCCTCTCTGTGAAGCGATGGCAATTGACCCGACCAAAAAGCCGAAAAAATGTGAGCCAATTGTTGAATTTTATTATGTAGTTGACGGGGATTCCGAACAAGACAAACAGGCAAAAGGTAAGAAAATAAAAAAGCTAGAAGAATTGAAATCAAAACCATGGCGAACTGAGGATAATCCTGAATTTGCCGAACTGCTTGACAAATCGGCAGAGGTTCTTGACCTTTTTTCTTTTGCCGTCAAAAAACCAGTGTGGGATTATTATCGATCGCATGAATACACCTTAAAAGTCAATTTAAAATATGGCATAAATCCGATGATTGTATTTAATGAGGATTCAACGATGTTATACGTGATGTGCGATGACTTCGCAATTCGTGTTAGCAAACGGCTTGGTGAAAACGATGTTGCCGGTGCGTTGGATGATGCCCTAACAATTCTTCGCATTGCCAGACATTACAAAAATCGTCATACGTATTATGAGCATAATACGGCTTTTGCAATCGAAAGTGTCGGAATAAAATCGTTGCAGATGATTTTGGCTTACGGTAATCTAAATTCCGATCAGATACGCCAATTGATAAAAGAATTTGATTCACTTCCAAAACATGAGGATTCGTTTGAAAAACTTGTTCAATTTGAAAAATTAGTATATCTCGACTCAATCTTGGTTCCTCGCAAATTTGATTTTTTGAAAGATGATATGGTTTACTTGAATCTCGGTCATTTGTATCGTGATGATAATCCTAGATACCAATCCATATACAAATTGTATATCAAAATCTTGCTGGATTTACCGGTTGATCTTAATTATGCGCTCAAACGAGGTCTAGCACGATGGCGTTCATTGGAATCTGCCGCCAAAGAGAGAGATATTCAGAAACGTTGGAAGCTTGTGCAAAAACATTATGACGAAGCGAAAGCTATATACGATCAGATTTATGATTTACAAGTGGTTTCACTAACACCGCTCATACGAATTCGTTCGCAGGTATTCGCTGATATAGTTTTTAACAAACTTGGCTGCTCAACTGTTTTTGCAGTTCATGTGAAACAAGAAAAGAAAGTCCTAACAATTCATAATCTGTTTTACGTTTCGTCTGCTTTGGAATTATATCAACATGATAACGGCAACTACCCCGATTCGCTTGACGCAATTACGCCGAAATATTTAGAAAAAATTCCAATTGACCCATTAAGCACCGACAACAAATTTACGTACAAAAAAACCGACACCGGATACATTCTCTACTCATTCGGACCGGACGAAAAAGACGACGGCGGAGATGAAAAAAGTGAATATCGCGGAATCAAAGGCGACATCGTAGTTGAACGTAAAAGATAAGATTCATTTTCACCTAGTTATTACGCAAGCCGCATTAGCGATGTGGGCTTGTCCTCGTTATACTACACATCTTTTCTTTGGTTATCGTTTATAGGTCGAGTGCAAACGAAAATGGCACAGTGGTTGTCAAAAAGATGTGTGAGATATTTTTTGAGAATACGAAACAAACAAAATATACGAAACATAACGAAATAATTTTTTAACACGAAACACGCAAGAAAACTAAATTCACAAAAGTGATTTGAAAAGAATTTATTTTTAAATGTGCTTATTAAAATTTCGTTTATTTTGTTTTTTTCGCATGTTTCGTATTCTCAAAAAACTTGTGTGGCATAACGAGGTGATAAACCCTGTAATAGAGAGGCGGAAGTGGAGGGTACTGTCCGTTATTCCTATGACCACTCCGAAGTTGATGATTGTCGTTGATGATTGTTTCCTTACTACGGGTATAGTTTATTTGAATGAGAGTTGCAGATTCCCGATGGGTGGTTTCTGCTAGAATGAAGTCTGCCGTGTGATTTTGTGCAGAGGTCAATATACAGTTGATATACGTCAGATGAGGTTATGAAAATTGTTTTTTATTGAATGTGTTTTTGACGTTTGTATTAAATTTTTTTACAATAATTTCCATGTCTGGTAATTTTTATTTTTTTAGGTGTTTGGCGATGTGCTTCGTGACTTTTGTAGCGACTGTAATTGTGATGGTTGCAGGCGAGGTGGACTCGGATATTTCGGTTGATGAGTTGAATAAGTTAATAAAGATACACAATGAATCTATTGCAAAACCCGCCAATCTCAAATGTAGATTTACTATAACGTATGGCATCACCCGATCTCTTGAAGATGCGGTTTTACACGGTCCTTCAATTAACGTCCGTAACGCTGACGCTCGTTGGGTGATTCGCGGAAGTTGTGAGCTATATGAATCTGTACCGGCAACGGATGGAAAAATTACGGGTATAAAAGATTCGCGGTCAAACCTTGGTACTTCTGCTTTGTTGGGTACATCTTTGACGGATGGCGAGTACAGAATAATTTATCCGCATCCCTCTGATGCGATTCCTCATGGTAGGGCATCGCGGCTTGCTGAATACGATGGGTATGTACTCTTAACCACCATGTTCAGAGTTTGGACTAATACCACTTTTCTGACATCTGTAAACGATAAAAAAGCGCATGATTTTGCGTTAGAAAGTTTCGGCTTCGATGCAATTCATTTCAAAGTTTATAAAACCGGCGATCATGAGTTGAATATTCGAACTGTTTTGACAAAAAACGATTCGGAACTGAAGCATATAAGTAACTCAATTTATGATATCAGTCGGGGAGTTGTGCCGACAAAGGATGAAGACCTATACGATGGTAAATTTATGAGAGGCTTTTTCGTTACAGAAATGTTAAAATTATCAAATGGCAAGTTTTTTCCAAAACGTTTCGTCAGCATCAAACGATACATACCGGAAGATATTGACATCAGTGATGAGGAGGGTTTTAGAAAATTGTTGGAAGATGATCGTTTTGTGGCATTCGAGTTCAAAATTGATTCGGTAGATGTTGATAGCGTTCCTACAGATGATGATTTCAAAATCACTGTGCCGCCTGAAGTTTCGTTATTTGCCAACAGAGATAGTACACGGTATATTTCGCTCATGGAAGGTAATAATGTTGGCTTGCATAATTTGAAACGCATTGCAGATCGGGCTGATTTGCAATATCAACTTCAAAAACCAAAATCGGAACGAGATATTAAAACTGTTGCCAGTACAAAAATTCCGATTTGGCGAGTGAGTTGTTTTATTGTGGGTGTATTCCTTTTAAGTATGGTTGTGTGTTTATCGTTAAGAAAAAGTAAAAAAATTAAAGAAGGAGAAGAAGAATGAAATTGATTATGAATGTGATTACATTGGGGAATCGTCATAATTTGGCGATACTTTTTTACTTGGGATTTGGTTTGATTTTTACGGCAATTACGCCCGGCTT
>JAISQS010000474.1 GCA_031274045.1 Planctomycetaceae bacterium
GAGGGTTGGCTTATTATTGAGGGTTCCGCTCTTACCAGATATAAGAAAAGTATTTACCATCCGCATCCTGTTGAAAAATTCAATGGTCGAAAAGTTTCTGCCGGATTCAAGGACAGTAAAAAAATGATAGGTCAATATCTCGAAAGAAGGTACAACGATATTGTTGAAGCGATTAAAATAACCAAGAACATTGATGATTTTGGAAAGATTGCTCGTAAACACAAATCTTTTGCACGGCTTAAAACGTTTATTGAGAAAATTGCAAAATAATTTACTTGGAGTATATACTTTTTACACTTGATAATTCGTAATATATCAGCGAAATACTTCAACGCCGTATAAAAAACAAACCTCATTACCTCATTATTTTCCAATTTATTTTTCAATCAGTTCGCGGAAGTTTCCATTATTTTTAGTGAGGTAATTTTTTCTGGCTATTCCTGATTGTAGTATATCAGTGAAATATCCGCATTAATCAACCTTATTTATAACCTTATTTTTCCTAACAAAACAACCTTAGTAGCAATGGACAATAAAAAATTTCAACCTTATTACCTTATTTAGTAGTGAGTTTTTAGTTTTTAGTTTTCAGTATCAATCCACTAAAAGCTAAAAACTCACTACTAAAAACTACCCTGATTATTAAGGTTGTTTTGTTTGGGAAAAATCGGGTAAAAATAAGGTTTGTTTTAATATCGCGTTGCCAATTTTCACTAATATATTACTCCTGATTTTGCGGTGGGATTACTAAACTTGGTAGAACAAGGCATAATGACTTTTTTGAAATGAGAAAATTATGATAAGGAAATCTGTCAATCAGCAACCCGTTCCAACCCGTTCCGGCTCAACCGCCGAAAAAATCCGTTCTGTGTTTTTGCCTGAACAGAAATTAAAGTGTCTTTACTTCAATCTGGACAATCTACGCAACTGGTTGATATTGAACAAATGCGCTATACCATCGGAAACACTTAAACGTTATATGGTTGACTTAACGAAAGCCGGATTAGTCCAAAATGCAGGGCGCGGGTGGTATAGTTTTTTACCGCAACATTTATCTCTGGACACCTCACCTGTTGCCGACATCGTGAAATTGATTGAAACGCACTTCCCGTTACTCGACTTCGCTTGTTGGTCAACCCAGCAGATCAATGCGTGGACGCACCACATGCTCGGTCGATTTGTTTCGTTCGTCCATACACCACGAGACGCAATGGCACCCGTTTACGAATATCTCCGTGATAGTGGCTACACAGCATTTCTAAATCCTAACAAGCAGGAGGCGGCGAAAACATTCACGGTGAAAGACAAAACTGTTGTCGTACTTCCTTTGACAAGCAAGACTCCCATCAACGGACGATTTTTTGCTATGGAAGGCATTCTTGTCGAATTATTCTTGCTGCTCAATACGCTCGACTTGATGGACAAAGACGAGTTCGTGGGTATGGCTTGCCGCATCGCATCGGAATACCGGCTTGAAATGTCCGAATTGGCGAGTTTTGCCAAACGGCGCTATGTTGAAACGCAAATGATTTTTGGGGACAAAAATCAACCAATTCCGCTTTTTTTAGAAAATGGAATTGGTTGATTTACACACGTAACATGAAAAATAACACGAAAACGTCAATCGCAGCCGTCTGCTTTCAGAAAAACTGGCTTATCGAACAGGCAAAAAAACTCGTGTTGCCTGATCCTGTTTTGCTTGAAAAGTGCGTGTACGCGATGGAATTGCTGGGATCACTGGCGGATTCCGGCTTTCCGTTCGTGTTCAAGGGCGGGACATCCATGTTGTTGTTACTTCCGATAAATGCTCTGCGCCGACTCTCAATTGATATCGATATTGTGTCTGAAGAACCGGAACTCGTATCGGAAACTGGTCTCTCGGAAATCGTGCGCAATGGTATCTTTCTCCGGTGCGAAGAAGATGTGCGAGGCGAACAGCGGTTACCCAAGAGAAAGCATTTCAAGTTCTGGTACCACTCGGAGTGTTCTGAAAGGGAGGATTATGTTTTGCTGGATGTCTTACTGGAACAAAACCTCTATTCAGCGATAACACAGTGTCGAGTAGGCACTGAGTTGATCCCGACGGAACGCGATATATTGGTGTCCATTCCGACGATTGACGCGCTTCTTGCGGATAAACTAACCGCATTCGCACCCAGCACTGTTGGTGTGAAATTGACCGACGACAGCAACATGCAGGTCATAAAACAACTCTCGGATGTTGCTGTTTTGTTCCAATATGCAACAGATATCACCCAGATTAGGGATACTTTCGCCCGCATTTGTGATGCCGAAATTGGATATCGAGGCGGGAATCTCTCTCGGCAAAATGTATTGGAGGACATTGTGGCAACTTCATGCCTTATCGCTATGCACAATTTGAAGGGAGAACCGAAATCAAATAAAGACCAAGCGCGTCTGCTCTTTGGCGGGGCGAAGAAACTCACTCAGCATTTGATTGGAGGCACAATTGCAATTGAAGAAATGAAAGTATTCGCTTCCCGCGCCGCCGCGATTGCGGAACTCGTCGCCAACCCATCGGCATCCGTATTATTGGAGGACATCCGCTTTGATGTGGGACATATCAACGAACTTGGTGAAATCACCTTAAAAGGTCCATTGAATCGCCTAAAGCAGACCAATCCCGAAGCGTTTTATCTCTGGCACCAAATCACAAGGATAAGACCCAATGCGACTCCCGGTGTGTAACACTAAACAGAAACCAACAATTTTGAGTAAACTTTCGCAAAATGGACAATGCTATACTTTTTGCACTTGAAAATTCCCTTTTCAATTGCAATCACCATGATTTATAGAGACGCAAGGCAATGATTTGTAGAGACGCAAGGCATTGATTTGTGGAGACGCAAGGCATTGCGTCTCTACTTTGTCTTTTATTGATACACCGTATCAATGTGTTGCATCAACGCCCTGAAAGGGCAAAATATCATAGCGTAGGGCAACGCCCTACGATAATTGATTGTAAATCCTTCGCCCCAACGGGGCAATAATATCAGACCAAACGGAAGTTTTTAGTTTTCAGAGGCGATTCGTTAGCGACGGGGGCTTGCCCTCATTGTATCACACAAGTTTTTAAGATGTTTTTTTTGAGAATACGAAACATACGAAACATATAAAATAAACGAAAAGTAATTTCGAAAATTTTTTTAACGCGAAATACACGAAAATACAAAATGCGCGAAATTTTAATAAACACAAATTTTAAAATCACTTTCGCGAATTTCGTTTTTTAGCGTGTTTCGCGTTAAAAAAAATTATTTCGTTATGTTCCGGTATTCTTCGTTTATTTCGTATTCTCAAAAAAAAGCATCTTAAAAGATGTGTGGTATAACGAGGGGGCAAGCCCCCGTCGCAAAAAAAACTTGTGTGGTACAACGATGATAACGCCCCAATAATAATAACCAAAAACTAATTTGCACAATCTGTAAAATCTGTTGACAAAAATATTCTTCCCATACATTCCATTAACTTCCTGTGAATTATTCCTACGAATAAAAATGACGTAGTGAAAATTAGAGAAATTGGTACTACTATCTATCTGTCACATTTTTTTCTGTTATCAACTTTCTGTTGTATATTTTGTCTTAAAATTGCTAAAATCGACAAAATCAAAAAATCCGTTCAAAGTTTCCTAATCGGCAGATAATCTTCTTGTCGATAACGGAGTAGGGGTTATGTGTTTTGGCGGGTTATCTGTGTTTTGTTTTTTGTTTGGTTGTTGGTTGATTGGTTTATTTTATGTGTTGGGAGGCGATGGAATTGGAGTCACGAAATTATAAATTTGGTAGCATGTTTATTGCGCAATTGGAGCGGCTTGGTGATTTTGCCAATTTTTGTGGTTATACGTTTTTGTGGTTACTTTGGCGGCGTCCTAATTGGTCTGTTCTTTCGCATTCGTTGTATACGATAGGTGTTTTAAGTTTGCCTGTTGTGATGCTTACGGGCATGTTTATCGGCATGGTTCTCGCGGTGCAGACTTACTCTCAATTCAAAGCAATCGGTATGGAAGCGGTGCTTGGCGGTGTGATTAGTTTTTCGCTTGTTCGTGAGCTTGGACCTGTTCTTGCGGCGACGATGCTTGCGGGTCGGGTGGGGAGTTCGATTGCTGCGGAGATTGGCACAATGCGTGTGACGGAACAGATTGAGGCGTTGGCTAGTCTCGGGACGAGTCCGATTCATCATCTTGTTGTGCCTCGTTTCCTTGCGTCGCTTTTTTTGATTCCGGCACTTACGGTGATAGCTGATTTCATGGGCGTTTTCGGCGGCGCGATTTATTGCACAAAGGTACTCGGTATTGATGAACATTTTTATTGGGAACATGGCAAAAATTTAGTCGGTCCGTTTGATGTGTTTGCAGGTATGTTCAAAAGTATCTTTTTCGGTGGAATTATTGCAATGATAAGTTGTCATCAAGGATTCCGGTGCGACAACGGCGCAGAAGGCGTAGGCAAAGCCGCAACACAATCATTCGTACTCTCCTTCGTCGCAATTTTATTCATTGATTTAGTGCTGGGAATTTTTATTGACCGAATGCAATCAATGCTAGGTTTCATGCCCGGAAATATCGGAGGAAGTAGTTAAAAATTAGGAATTAGGAATTGGGAATTAGGAAAATAGAAAATAGGATGTAGGCGTTAGGTTCATTGCGTAATGCCTTCTTGTTTCTCGCTTACCTTACTTGTTTTTGTGTTTTTTTATCCGAATTTATCATAAGGATCGTTATGTCGGTTGAGACTTTTGAAAATCAGGATTGTCCGTTGCTTGTGCTTGATAATGTTAGTGAGTATTTTAATTCGACTCAAGTTTTGCGTGATATAAGTTTGACGATTGATGATGGCGATACGGTTGCGATTATTGGTGAGAGTGGTTGCGGCAAGACGGTTTTGCTTAAAACGATGATTCGTCTGTTTAAGCCGGATCGCGGCAAGGTGATTTTTGACGGGCATGATTTGGGTGAGTTGACGTATTTTGAGCTTGCCCAAATTCGGACTCGTTATGGATTCGTATTTCAGCAAGCAGCTTTATTTGACAGTATGACTATTCGTGAGAATATTGCGTTTCCGCTTGTGCAGCATTCGAATAAATCGTCGAAGGAGATAGATCAAATTGTCCGTACTTTATTGAATGAGGTTGGTTTGTCTGACAACATTCTTCCGCGTAAACCTGCGGAATTATCGGGCGGGATGCGTAAGCGTGTCGGTTTTGCGAGGGCGTTGGCGTTGGATCCGGAGTTGATGCTTTATGATGAGCCGACTACCGGTCTCGACCCGATAATGAGCAACGTCATAAACGATCTAATCATAAGCACACACAAAAATCATAACGTAACAAGCATCATGGTAACGCATGATCTAAAATCAGTTTTTAGAGTCGCGAACAGAGTTATTATGTTGTATCCGCTGGCAAAATTGGATAATGCCGAAGCACAAATATTATTTGACGGCACGCCCAACGAACTCAAAAATTGCAACGATAAACGTGTAATAGAATTCGTCAGCAACGCATGAAAAACAAAAGAAAGTTTCTGATTATTTCGGATTTTGTGGGGGTGTTACATTGTGTTTTTTATTCGCAGTATCAACGCCCTGAAAGGGCAACAAGCTCATAGCGTAGGGCAACGCCCTACGAAATAGACTCACGAAC
>JAISQS010000491.1 GCA_031274045.1 Planctomycetaceae bacterium
ATTGGGGGGAACATTGTGTTACTAAGGGAGAGGGAATCGGTAACCAGTTGCGGATTGGTTGAGACTCAATATTGGTTATACAAATTTTCACGATGACATTAAAAAAAAGGAATTATCAATCGCAAAAAGTATATCACTATGCTTAAACGTACCTTTGATATCATATTAAGTTTTATCGGGATTATCATCCTTTTACCAATCCTGTTAGTGATTGCCGTTTTGGTCAAGCTGACATCAAAAGGACCTGTTTTTTTTACGCAAACACGAGTTGGGCGTAACGGAGTTGATTTTAAACTTTACAAATTCCGCTCAATGACCGTACTTGATGAAGCTTCAAAAGGGCGTTTTGATGCAGGCGATACTTCACGCATAACAACCATCGGTAAATTTATCCGTAAAACAAAATTGGATGAGTTGCCGCAACTTTGGAATGTTGTTTGCGGCGATATGTCCCTAGTCGGTCCGCGTCCTGAAATAAGACAATGGGTCGAACGTTACAAAGAACGATGGCAAAAAATACTCACTGCCAGACCGGGCATAACAGATCCGGCATCCATTGTTTTTCGCAACGAAGAGGAAGTTTTATCTCAATCAAACGAGCCGCTTTTGCATTACGAAAAAATAATTTTACCGCAAAAATTGAAATTATATGAACAATATGTCAATCATCAGTCATTGCACTATGATCTTTTTTTAATTTTCAAAACAATCATTTTTATCTTTGTCAAATAGAACAAAAACAGAACAAAAAACGTTTATGAATATTCCTTTTGCAAAAATTTTATGTAACGGTCACGAGTTTGAATATGTCAGGCAGGTGATCGAATCAGGTTGGTTGACAACAGCCAGAGTTTGCCGTGAGTTTGAACAGAAATTCGCTGATTATATTGGTGCAAAATATGTGTGTGCTGTTAATTCATGCACGGCAGCGTTACATTTGGCGGCAGAATCATTGCAGATAAAATCCGGCGATAAGGTCTTTGTGCCGACGATGACATTCACGGCTTCCGCAGAAGTTCTGCGCTATCTCAATGCCGATCCGATTTTTCTTGATGTCGAATACGGAACGGTACTTTTAACAAAAGAAATTCTCGAAGAAGGTATTCGCAAAAATCCCGATGCCAAAGCAGTCGTTATCGTTCATTACGCAGGTCAGGCAGCCAATATGAAAGAGCTAATTCCGGTGTGCAGAAAATATAATATTAAAATAATCGAAGATGCCGCACACGCATTTCCAACAAAACATGATGATAAATTTGTTGGTACATTCGGCGATGTAACATGCTTCAGTTTTTACGCCAATAAAACGATCACAACCGGCGAAGGCGGCATGATCGCAACGGACAATGAAGAACTTTTTAATCGAGTTAAAATCATGAGGTTGCACGGAATCAACCGCGATATTTGGGATCGGTTTACTTCAAATTCCGCAAAATGGGAATACGACATTGTTGCACCCGGTTTCAAATACAACATGCCTGACATAAACGCAGCCATCGGATTAGCACAATTAGAACACGCCGAAGAATTTCGACAATGCCGTCAAAAATGTGCAGAGTTCTACTTTGATCAACTTGCGGACATAGAGGAAATAGACTTGCCATTTATCAATTGTAAAAAAGAAGAACACTCATGGCATATCTTTCAGATTGTACTCAACAAAAAATTATCAAACAAACGAAACGATATTATTCAATCGTTGAACTCAAAAGGAATCGGTGTTTCCGTACACTACAAGCCATTGCATCGAATGACCTACTATCGGGATCGTTACCACCTACAACCTGAAGACTTTCCAAACGCAGAACGAATTTGGAACGGTAATCTCTCGCTTCCCATATTCCCCAGCATGTCCAAAGAAGAATTGAAATACGTTACAACAACAATCAAAGAAATTTTGTCATAGATGTATTCTCAAAAAAAACGTGTGCTAAAAGATGTGTGGTATAACGAGGCATCAATTCCGCGCCCTTAGTAGCCAACAGGCAACAAAAACGCACTTATTTTCCCTTATTTTGTAGCATGTTGATAAGGGAAAATAAGGGCGCGGATTGGTGCAACATGAGTTGATTGGAGATCAATATCGGTTATCGGTTATCGGTTATCGGCTGCGATTGTCAACGGGAATTTTCAAGTATAAAAAGTATAACAATAAAAGTTTTGTTTATTACGGCAGGTCACGTCCGTCCATCCATGCTTTGAGTTTTCCAAATTTTATTGGCAGGAAGGGGGCGATTTTTATGCCTAGTTTGACGAAGAACATTGCGGAGCTGAATAGGAATTTATTTGTTGCGATGAGAGCGAATGTTGACCACATTATTGTGTCTGTTAATTTTTTTGCGTGTGTTTTTGATTCGATTGCGCGTCGGCGTTGATGTAGAATTAGGTGGTTGAGATCGATTTTTACCGGACAAATTGAGCCGCACGCGCCGCACAAAGTACACGCGAACGGCAACTCCCACGCCGTCTTGATTCCCAACAATTGCGGCACTAACACCGCGCCGAGCGGACCCGGATAAACCCAGCCATAAGCCCAACCGCCTACATGACGAAACACCGGACAATTATTCATACAAAGCCCGCAACGAATACACCGCAATATACCTCTAAACTCAACATCCGCCAAAGCACGAGTTCGATTGTTGTCAATAAGCACAAGATAAAGCTCCGTCCCCTCTGCCGGTCCATTTATAAAATGAACATAAGAAGTCAACTTTTGACCTGTCCCCATGCGAGGCAGCATGTTCAAAAATAACGGCAAATCATCAAGACGAGGAACAAGTTTCTCTATCCCCATCATTGCAATATGAACCTTCGGCGACGATGTCGAAAGACCAATATTCCCCTCATTCTCACACAAACAAAGCGTCCCCGTCTCCGCAACACCAAAATTCACACCGGAAAAACCTATATCAGCATTGACAAATTTTTCACGCAATTGCCGCCGCGCTATTTGAGTCAGCTCCTCATGCCCCGCCGAATTACGCTCGCCAAGTTTACGCTCAAAAAGATCGCCTATCTCCGCCGCCGAAAGATGCAACGCAGGCGTAACAATATGCGATGGTCGAGTTCCATCAAGTTGAACAATAAACTCACCCAAGTCCGTCTCCAAAGATTCTACTCCATGTTCAGACAAAAAATGATTAAGCTCAATCTCCTCGCTAACCATTGATTTGCCCTTCACCGCAAGATGCGCATCATACTTTTGCACAATCTTCAATATCTCACGATTCGCTTCGTCTGCATCTTCCGCCCAAATAACTTTTATACCTTTTGATTCGAGTTGTTGTTCAAATTGGACGAGCAGGTTGTCCAAATTTGCCAAAGTATATTGCTTGATTTCTTTCGCCGTTTGCCGCCAGCGACTCCAATCATCAATCTCCCAACACATCGCCAAATTATGAGATGCAGACCTAACAGAAGTAGGAATGAGTGATTTTGGTCCGTCGCCTTTTGAGAGACCTTTTGTAAAATCGGTTAAAAATTTTGCTCCTGACATAATTGATAAAAGTTAAATTATTAAAATTAGGCTCTTTTATATTTTTTTGTTGGTACACTAACATAAAATAATAAAGAGTTTTTGGAAAACTGAACCGTAACTGGTAACCAATTTCCCCTCCCTTAATAACCAACGAAGTCTCCCCGTGCGCGCCCTTATCCCTTATTGTTTGAGTCGTGGCGTGACCGTGAGCTTTATGCGTAACGAATAAGGGGATAAGGGCGTGTGCGGGGGAGCTTCGTTAGTTCGGTAATTATTTTTGGGGGAGGGGGGAAACTGTTACCCAGTTGCGAATTGGTTTGAGTAATGTTGATTGGTTTTTTATACCATGCAGGGCTGCGATTTATCGTAAC
>JAISQS010000603.1 GCA_031274045.1 Planctomycetaceae bacterium
AAGTTCCGATTTATCTACGAACAGGACAACGTTAGCGACGGGGGCTTGCCCCCAAAATGAACAGTTATTTTCGCACACAAACGGGTGCCATCTCGTCGGGGGCAAGCCCCCATCGCTAAAATCATTCCACACAAAATCCGAAATAATCGTAAAAAGATGTCTGAAGCGTTATTGTTAGTTTCGTATGGTTCGCCTGAGGTTGAGGAGGATGTTGTGCCTTTTTTGAGTAGGTTGCTTGGGCAAAGGGGAATGTCGGATGCTTATATCAAGAAAGCTGCGGATAAATATTACCAATTTGCCCGCCGCACCGGTGCGTTTAGTCCGCTAAATTCACAATGCCGCGAGTTGGCGGAGTTGTTGCGGGCGGAGTTTGAACGGTTGGGTTTAGCGCAACGAATATATTGGGGGAATCTTTATTGGGTGCCGTTTCTTGATGATGCGATAGAGTCAATGACACGAGACGGGATAACGGAGGCGAGTTGTTTTGTTACGTCGGCGTTTGATTCAACGGCGGGAAATCGCCGTTATTCCGCCGCAATCGAATCCGCACGCCAAAAAATCGGTAACAACGCCCCGCGTATTGTCCGCTTGCCGTTGCCGTTCGACAACAAACTATTCATCGAAGCACAAGCCGAACTACTACAAAACGCCATCAAAAAAATTACAACCCAACAACAAACAACAGACAATCAAATAAAAAACAATCAAAAAACAGAAACCAAAAACGAAATCTTGATCCTCTTCACCGCACACAGTATTCCTGTTGCCGATCCCGCAAAAGAAAATTATATTGAACAACTAAACTTCACTTGCAACGCCGCGATGAATTATTGCCGCGAAAGTTGTCCGAATAACATCGAACTCAAATGGGAATTACTATTTCAAAGTCAAGGAATCAACAACAACAAAAATAAAAACACAATTTCCATCGATTGGCTCAAACCAAATATCAAAGACAGATTCACCGAAATAATTCACCAAACAAACAAAAACCACAACCCAAAAACAACTCAAATCATCATCTCACCAATAGGCTTCTTTTGTGAAAATTTGGAGACCGTCAACGATTTGGATTTGGAATTAGGCGACATTTGCACAAATTCATCCGTGAAATTCATCCGCGTAAAAACCGTCGGCACAACGCCGAAAATTTGTAAAATGATAACTCAATCTGTTGTCAATTATGCCCGATAATATCGAAGCCGGTTTGCGACCGTATGAAGTTTAGTAATTACGGTTGCGTTTTATGGCGTTGTGCTGTGTTATGTTGCCGGTTATGCGAGTTGCTGCCGTTAACGCGGCTGAAAACAACTTTTTATTTTGATTGATGTCTAGTACGATTTTTAATTTTTTGGTTTATATTTTTGTTCGCGTTGTGTTTTGTATTGTTCAATCGTTAAGTTTGTCGGTTGGTCATTCGTTTGCGCGTGGGCTTGCGTGGGTGTTTACGTTTTTGGTTCCGATTCGGCGGAGATTACTCAATGAAAATTTGATGTTGGCTTTTCCTGATTTATCGGCGGCGGAGCGGAGTGATTTGATTTTGAAGATGTGGGAGCATCTTTTTTTGATGGGGATAGAGGTTTCGTTGGCGAGGCGAAAGATTCGCGATTTGAATTGGAAAAAACATATTCGCATAACCGGCGCAAGCCCGTTGATGAGTCTCTTACATCAAGACCGTCCGGTCATAATCGTCACCGGTCATTTTGGCAATTTTGAGATAGGCGGCTTTTCGCTTGGCGTTTTGACATACCCTTCGCACACCGTCGCAAGATCACTCGACAACCCATTCCTAAACAGATTCATCAAACAATTCCGCGAATCAACAGGACAATTTTTAATCGAAAAAAACGGCGGCTCAGAAGATATAATAAACGTACTAAACCAAAAAGGCTTAATGGCATTCCTAGTCGATCAATCCGCCGGAACAAAAGGTTGCATGGTAGATTTTTTCGGTAAACCCGCATCAACTTTCAAAGCCATCGCCTTGCTCGCATTAAAATTTGAAGCCCCAATCGTAATCTGCTATTCATTGAGAAAACAAAACGAATACGGTGAATTTGAACCGCTGCAATTCGACATCCACATCACCAATATACTCGACCCCGCCAACTTGCCCGACAACATAAAATCAATAAAAGACGTTACACAATGGTTCACAAAAAAACTCGAAAACGAAATCAGAAAACATCCCAACCAATATTGGTGGATACACCGACGCTGGAAATAAACCGCCGGAACGCCGCAAATTTTACGGAAAATATAAATTGAAATGGAATCTCAAATTATTAGTTATTTACTTTTTGATCTTTTTATGATCTTGATTGCCGGTTTTATTGCCGGTGTGATTTGCCGTCGTTTTCGTCTTCCGATGGTTATTGGTTATCTTCTTATTGGAGCGTTTATTGGCAATGGTGCATTGAATATATTGCAGATGCATGTAACGTCGGAAGTTGCTGTTGATGCGAAGTTGGCGGCGAATGCGGCGGGTGAATTGTTGCCGGTTGCTTCCGATCCGCAAGAAAGCAACAACGCCGCTATCGCCAAAATAACCGGCGACAACATTGATTTGCAATCGGAAGAGGAATCTAACGGAGTTGCTTTTCGTGCGGAGCATATTGTTCTTGATAATCTTGCTCATTTGGGAGCCAATTTGATGTTGTTTGCGATTGGTCTTCATTTTTCTCCGTCTGAGTTAGCTAAGTTGTGGAAGTTTTTTTTGGTTGGCGGTCTTGTTCAGATGCTTGGGGTTATTGGTATGATTACAGGTTTTGTGGTTTTGATTGGCGGTGATTGGAAGGTTGGTTTGATGATTGGTTCTGCGGTATCTTTGAGTTCGACGGTGCTTGTGTTTAAGTCTCTTGAGGACATGGGTCAAGCAACATCTCCTTCTGGTGTTCGTGCTGTTGCGATATTGTTATTTCAGGATGTTGCGGTTGTTCCTCTTTTGGTTGTGATTGGTATTCTTGCTGCGCTTGCGGCTGGTGCGGTGGGGGGTGGTGCTGATGATGTTATGCCTAGCCGTTTGGCATCAATGATGGGGCTTGGAGTTGATCCGCAATCTCAGCTTTTGAGTTTGGGGACAGGTTCATTGATATTTGTTGCGGTGGTATTTTTGGCTCGTTTTATTTTTGTGCGGTATGGAGTGCCGTATATTCACGGTTTGCGGAGTGTGGAGTTGCTTGTATTATTTACGATGGTGCTTTTGATTGGCATTTCGTTGGTTGCGTTTTTGCTTGGTTTGCCGGGAGCGCTTGGTGCGTTGGCGGCTGGCGTAATTTTGAGCGAGACGCGTCTAACAACACAAATTACCGCAGTTACGATTTCTTTGCGAGAAACTTTTTCGGCAATCTTCTTCGTATCGCTCGGCGCTCTCTTCGATCCGTCAGGTTTATTCGTCAACCCCGCCTTCACAATATTAGCACTTTTCGGTTGCATTTTCGTCAAGACGTTTGCGGCTGCGGTTGCGTTGAGGCTGCTTGGGCTTGATCTGGTTTCGTCGTTGGCAATGGGACTCGGTTTATCGCAACTTGGAGAGTTATCTTTTGTTTTGTTGTCGAATGGATTGTCTGTCAAGTTGATTGATCATAATACTTATCAGACGGTTTTATTTGTTGCGTTGACATCAATAATTTTTACGCCGTTGTTTCTCAATTTTGCGATTCGTATTATGCCAGCTCACTTGCACAATACCGACGGCGGCGATGACTATATAGATCAAGTGCATGGAGAGCGGTTCGCGGCGCATGTTAAGCGGAAGGCACTTGTTGTCGGTGTGGGTCCGATAGGCGGGCAAGTCGCGGCGTATTTGGAATCGTCGGGATTTGATGTCGGGCTGATTGATATGAATCCGGTAAACCTGCATCCTTTTGCCCAACACGGATTCCGAACCATCGCAGGCAACGCCGCCGACGACGCAACTCTAAAACGAATAGATGCCCACAATTCAACACTAATCGTCGTCGCAATTCCTGACGATTTGCTCGCATACGAGGTTGTGGAAGCTGCACGCAAAATGAATGGACATTGCTTGCTCGTGTCGCGGTGCAGATTCAAAGATAACCGCGAAAGACTTATAAAACGCGGTGCCGACATGGTGATTTGCGGCGAGAACGAATTAGGAATCGCAATGATAAAAGCCGTCAAGAAACTATTGTAAATTGCACGCGATGTTGTTCTTGTTCGTGTTGGTTGGTTTGGTATAAATTTTGTGAGATTGTGTTTGTGTTGGTCAAATTTAATTTTTTTGTTGTATCAAAAAATATTTTTTGGGTGTGTTTATGATGCGAAAATTAGTGTTGTTGTTTTGTGTTGTTGTTTTGGTTTTTTGTGTTGTGTTTTTGGCTGTTGCCAAAACGCCGCCTGTTGCGGTGAAGGATTCGGCGGTGCTTGAGTTACGCGAGGCGGGGCGTTATCCGCACGATCCGAACGCGTTCACGCAAGGACTAGCGTTTGAGAACGGTTTTTTGTATGAGAGTACCGGTGAATATAAGTCATCAACTTTGCGGAAAACCGATCCGAAAACCGGTCGGGTTATCGCAAAAGTTAAATTGCCCGACAAATATTTCGCAGAAGGAATACATATTGTCGGCGATAAAATTTATCAATTAACGTGGCGTGAAGGATTCTGTTTTGTGTATGACAAAAATACTTTTGCCCTAATAAATCAATTCAAATATAAAGGCGAAGGATGGGGATTAACGTTTGATGGCAAACATTTGATTATGAGCGACGGAAGTGATCAATTGGTTTTTCTTGAGCCGGATACGTTTAAGCAAGTACGGAAGATTTTGGTCAAAGATATTGACGCGCGGACAAAGAAGCCTTTTTCGTTGCGCGATTTGAATGAACTCGAATACGTCAACGGAGAAATATGGGCGAACATTTGGCAAAGCACACAAATTGCCCGAATCAATCCCGATACGGGCAATGTTATCGGAAGGATAGAGTTC
>JAISQS010000612.1 GCA_031274045.1 Planctomycetaceae bacterium
TTGAGATGTTCGGCGGACAATGGGGCGTTGTCGGGTGAGAGTAGGATGTTATGTCGATTATGTTAATTACGGCATGTAATTTGCGAACGGTTCACAGGAAGCGAATAATTCACAGGAAAGTAATGGAAGGGAAGAATATTTTTAGAGAATGATTTTAGAGAATGATGAAGTCCTCCCCGAATCTTTGCATTCCATACGAATAAATCGCTCGGTAGAAATTTGCTTGACAATATTACAACGTTCTGTAATTGTTAATGCTTTTTTTAACAAAAATTATTCACCGGCGGAGCGGGAATAATGGAGGTAGTTTTAAAAATACTCTCCTATTATCTTCCATTCCCTTCATGTGAATTGTCCACAAATTAAATTAAATTGAAAGGGAAAAAAATTATGTATCGGAATGTAAAAAACTGGGGTTTGTTTGGTTTGTCGGTTTTGGTTGGTCTGTTGTTTGTTTTGCAATCTTCGTTTTTGGTTGCCGACGAAAACAGCAACACCCAAAACGCAACCGAGCAAGTTGACGGGCAAGTTGACGGTAAAAAAACGCCAAAACTTGTGTCGTCTTTCAAAGAGGCAAAAAACGTTGACGAAGTATGGCAATATTTTATGTCAGAAAACAATCGATTAAGGAAAAGTATCGAAAAAAGCACAAAGCCTGAAATCGAAACAAATATTAAATTGCTTGAACTATACCTAACAGCAGGCGAGCGGACACTGGAACTGGCAACCAACGACAGCGAAATACAACGAGGCGTTTACCAAAAAATTGACGCTCTGAAATTTCTTGCTGACACCGATGTCAAACGAAAAGACGATCATATATCTCATTTGAATAAATTTTTGGATGAGTTGGAAAAAGACGAGAAATACAAAGGGAAATTCACCAGAGATATAAACAACGAAAGATTTCGCTTGTACGCAAGTGCCGCCAAAGCCAAATTCGACGAAAACCCCACACCGGAAAATCTCAACGCAATCGTTTCCGAATTAAAGAAATGGTCAAACGTTGATAATCTCGGTCAAGGTCAGGAATCACCAATTCTTGTAGCAGCTTTTATCGCAAATACCGACAGCGTGCAAAAAGTTGATGCCGATTTGGGAAACAAAACCGTTGACGATTTGATCACATTCATAAAATCAGGCGAGAACAAAATTCCGGATAACAAAAAACAAGATACCATACTACAAATCAACGGATACAGACAACGAGCAATCGGTGCCAAACCAGATTTGCCCGGCAAGAAAATTGACGGAAGTGAGTTTGATTGGGAGTTGTTGCGCGGCAAATACGTGTTGGTGAATTTCACCGCTTCATGGTGCGTTCCGTGTAAGCAAGAGTTGCCCGGATTATTTGAGGCGTACAAAAAATACAAATCACAAGGTCTCGAAATCGTGTCCGTCTACGTCATGGACGAACTTGAACGCAGCAAAAAATCAGCCGAAGAAGATAAAATCCCTTGGCTCATACTTTCAGAAAATTTGAGCGTGAGCGCAAAACTACCGGCACAATCAAAAGCATTCGCAGTAAGTGCCATCCCAACCATACTCCTCTTCGATAAAAGCGGAAAAATTATCGAAAATAAACTACTCGGAAAAGAACTACACGATAAATTAACGGAAATCTTCGGTAAACCATAACAACATCCGTCTTATTTATAACCCTAAAACGTATTTTAGCACGCAGATAACGCAGATTTTAAGGATATTCGCAGATAGAAGATCAGCAGACAAAAGTATACCTGCATCTATAACAAAAATCCGCGTAAATCCTGACAATCTGCGTTATCTGCGTGCTAAAAAAATAACACACGAGACTCGCAATTATTTTTTATCGAATAGTGCGTCGTATTGCATTGGGTCGAATAGTTTGAAGTTTAGTTCGTGTATGTATTCTCTCGCGCCCAGATTTCTGAAAGTTGTTACTAACAATTCTATCTGCTCCTGCGATTCATACGCCGCAATACCCTTCAACTTTCGCTCAAGCAAATTCTCCGATGTCCTAATCCGCAATGTTGGCGGCTCAATATAATCACAGTAAGTTGCATATTCATATAGTTTGGGAAACTCCGTTATCGGCTCGCCTAACTCGGGCCAAATTTTGCCCCTCGCGTGAAATACACTGATCAAAAACTCTTCATGCACCGCCTTATGAGCAGGATGAAAATCCGTTTGAGACGGCAGAAAAACGCGCGTCGGTCTGATTTGCCGCAACAACCACGTGAAAGAATTCTGGAATCCATTTGCCCCCGCAATCGCAGTCGTACAAGCCGGATCATTCGTAAAACGCCGCCCAAGATTCGCCAACATGTCCGTCGCCAAATAATCCAAAAAATGAAGATTCGATTCCGGCAACCCAAGCAACCCAAACGAATTACGACACTCCGCACGACGTATTTGAGCAATCGTATTCCTATGCTCGGGACGACAATAACCCGCACCAATCGTCGATACTATCGCATGAGTCTTGACACCAAGCTCAAGACCAGACACAAAAAATAAACCCGCCCCCAAAACAACATCATCATCATGCGGCGAAACAAAAAGCCAACACTCACCATCACCACACCAACCCGAAAAAACCAACGACGGCGAACCCGATAAAACTTCACCATCCGGATTACGCACATCAAAAATTATCTCACTCATATTCAATACCTGAATTTGTTAAAACCTATTGTTACCCCCCAAAAAATACACACAAAACAACACCACAACCTCACTAG
>JAISQS010000623.1 GCA_031274045.1 Planctomycetaceae bacterium
CTTTGTGTTATTTATGGTAAGTACAAATATCCGATTGAGTTGAAACTTCGTTACGGCGATCATACATACGCAGAAGGACTTGTTCAAACCGCAAAATATTTGGACACGTTGGGTTGTCATGAAGGTTGGCTTCTTGTTTTTGACAGGCGAACGAGTATTTCGTGGGCTGATAAAATTTTCGTTCGTACAGAATCTTTTGAAAATAAAAAAATAACAATTATCGGATGCTGATAATTCAAAAAAAATCCCGCAGGAATGTACTCTATTAACTGTAAGTGAACTTCGTCACAGCTTACAGTTAGCAAAGTACCGTTCCTGCGGGACTCTTTTCGGGAAACAACTCTACACAAATAAACGCTGCCAATTCAACATTCTTTGAACAACGACTTTACTTCTCAACATTTGTTGACATTTATTTCTTGTCTAGAATCCGCCGCTGCCGTAGTTGTAAGCTGATGGGGTCGCGGAGTAGCCGCCGTTGCTTGGTATTGGGTTTGGATTATTCGATGGTTGTGCGGCACCGTAGTTATTTGGAGTTGCGGCACCTGCTGGGGCAGAGATCGGATTTGTTGGGTACTGACCAACTGGTTGTGCGTAGCCGCCGGAGCCTGCAACAGGCATTTGTCCGCTTGCCGGCATTGCGGCAAAAGGTCCGGCAACAGGATTGCTTCCGGTTGTGTTGCTTGGAATTGTTGGCGGGTATTCGCTGCCAGATGGGTAGCCCGGATAATTTGCCGGAGTTACGTTTGCGTTGCCAGTTGGACTGTTGCTGTTCGGCGCGTAATTATTGTAAGGCGGAGCTTCGTATCTCTGGTCTGTTTGGTAACTCGCGGGGAGGCTGTAACCGCCTGCCGGTTGTGTACCTACAGGTTGTACCGGCGGTTGCGAGTTATTGTAAACTCTCTGGTCTACGCCGGTATTGTATGTATCCGCGTTGTGCAAAGCAGTGTTGACGTAGCCGTTGGTTGACGGATCAAACGCGCCGGGAGTTCCGTGAACTGATGGTGCTGCGTGATTGTAATCCGTGCCGGCAACATAGCTATTTGTACGCTGCAATTTGGTGTCTGCGTTGACAAGCGAATTGCCGCCGCTGTTTTCTTGATATCCTCCTTCGGGAGTTCTGATATCTGATCTGGGTTCGAGGTGTGGTTTTGCTATCCTGTTGTTCTCGCTCGGTGTGGGAGAATCTACTCGGTCTTTATGGTTTTCAAGTTGGAACGGATTATACAACGAATATGTCCCGGGAGAATACCAAGGACCGCCGTTACTCTTACAACCAGTTGCTCCGATAACGAGCATAACCAGCACAATAGCCTTGAAGAATAGTTTAGTTTTTGTTTGCATTTTGTTTACTTCCATGTACATTTTTGGGGCAACAATGCCCTTGCTTGCTATACGCTGTATCAGTTATAGACTGTCTTATTTGGTGTTGTTTTTTGTGGTTCGTGGTGTTGTTGTGGGGTTATTGTCCACTGTTTAATTTGGTTTGGCAAAAGGAAAATTTTGCCAGCTCAAAATCACCTCGAATCATTCTCTCAACATCAAATTGCAGCTATTCCAGTTACACCCGCATCTATCCTATAAAACACGTTTATGAATCATTCCAATACACGAGCCTCATTGCAAAACCCGCACTTCAAAAACATTTTCGCCTTAACAATCGCATTGCAAAAAGCCAAAACATTAAGCCCGCATCGGCACAACTCACAAGCCGTATTACCTTCTTACGTGATAAAATCATTATCAATCCGCATAACCGTCGGGGGAATGGTAATCTGACTGAAGTATAAAATCGGACTAATTACTAAATCTGTACAATAAAACTTGATATTTTTTCAAAAAAATCGGAAATATTTGTCAAGTACGCCGAAACCGATACCCAATCATACACAACGTACTGCCACACTGCACACCACGAATTTCAATTGTACAACCAATACAAATTGTTCTTTGACGGCTCTTCTTGAAGTGGAATTTGCGGAGTATCCTGATTTTGCCAATTTATGTCAAGACATATTTCAATCGTACTCCAGCCGGATATCAAATTTGCCTTCTAATTGACAAAGAGGAATCTATCTATAAAATTCCCGCTCTTTCGATGGCGTAGTGTCAAGTTCCTTTGAATGGACTTGTTCCATATTGTCAGCTTTTTGGTTAGGCTTTTAGTCAGAATAAAAGTTCCATTATTTTTGTTGGATTTTCCTGATATCTTGTTTTTTTGCGGAGTTGTCACACTGCGGCATTTATCAATGCGTTGATAATTTAGAGATTTCCTTGCCAATGTAAGCAAATTATGCAATGAGAGTTAGAGAACTTTGGTAGTAGTTTCGTTTTGTTTTGTTTTGTTTTGTTGTTTTTTAATATAGTTCAAATATTTTGATATAGTTCAAAAATATGAGACACGTTATTTCTGCATTTGTCCATAATGTACCGGGAGTGCTATCGCATATATCGGGGATGCTCGCATCACGCGGCTACAATATCGATAGTCTCTCCGTAGGTGAAACAGAAAATTCCCAATTTTCGCGGATGACTTTTGTTGTTGTGGGCGACGAAAAAGTACGCGACCAAGTAATAAAACAACTCCAAAAATTAGTCACCGTAATAAACGCCGAAGATATAACAGATGACAGATTCGTCGAACGCGATTTAATGTTGATGCGGGTTAAAGCACCGCCGAACGACAGAAGCAGAATTATTGAAGTCGTAAATATCTTCAGAGCAAAAATCGTCGATGTCGCACCAACAAGCATGATGATCGAAATCGCCGGAAACGAACCAAAATTAGAAGGATTCATCGAAACAATGACTCCATTTGGAATAATCGAATTAGTCCGAAGCGGAATCGTTGCATTGAAAAGAGGATAGAAACAAAGACCACTTTGACGTTATTATCGTTGCGCAATTTGTAATATATCAGTGAAATGCCTCAACGCTGTCGTGAAACAAACCTTATTTACAACCTTATTTCCTTATAAAAATAACCTTAGTAGCTATGTAATATCCTAGTTTTGCAAGCCGTAGGTTTGCATCGCTCGGTAGAAAAT
Organism: Planctomycetaceae bacterium; assembly: GCA_031274045.1. Classification (GTDB taxonomy): domain Bacteria; phylum Planctomycetota; class Planctomycetia; order Pirellulales; family Thermoguttaceae; genus WRKP01. Next base: position 3,048 of record JAISQS010000623.1, read on the forward strand.
GATGTCATCACACAAACGGGCATTCCGTAGGAATGCCGCCACTGGGCAAGTCACGGGGTTGCATTCCTAAGGAATGCGAAGACTCGGCTTTCTACCGAGCGATACATTTCTAACGGAATGTAATAACGCAAAAACATAAAACGGATTGGAAATAATAAGGTAATGAGGTTTGTTATCTGGGGTAAAACAATGGCTGCTGAGGTTGTTTTGTTAAGAAAATTAGGTGGAATGAAGTTAAGAAAATGTTCGCCCGTTTTTATCCGACCCTTTCAAGATCAGATAAATCGGAAGTTTACCTTCAAATGTAAACATCCCACAAAAGCCGAAACAATCAGCAAATTTTCACATGTTCTCACAGCGAAATATTCAAGTAATTATCCTTGCGTTGACATTGATTTTACTTGCTATCGCTCTTTGCAACCCGACTATAAATTATCCGATAAATAAAAAGCACGTCATTTTTCTGATTGACGAAAGTTATAGTATTGATGCTAATTCAAGGAAGTTTATAGATAATTTTTTGGACAAGACGATTGACGGTTTGCGTGACTCTGAAGCCTCGTTAATTTATTTTGCCAAAGAACCGGTATTGAGAAATTCAAAAAATTACAAACAAGACATAACCAAAAACGACCGGTCACTAGAAACAAATATCGCCTCCGCAATCACAACCGCAATCAAACTCACAAAAAAATTTCAACCCAAAAATTCACACACGAATTCTAACCCGAACTCTGACTCGCGTCCTAACTCGCACTCCGACTCTAACACGGACTCGCGTCTTGACTCTAACTCTGATATTGAGCTTGATTTTCTGTCTGATTTGCGTGTTGATTCTCGTTTTGCTAATTTTGAGATAGTGTTGATTTCTGATGGCAATGAGACGGCTGGCGATGCGTTTAGTGCTGCGATTTCTTGTCCGATTCCGATTTCAACGATTCCGGTTCTTGAATTGAATTTGCCTGAAGTATCTGTTTCAAGTATTGCCGTTCCGCCTGAATTGAAGTCCGGCGAACCGTTCAATATCAACTTGACAATTTACAGCAATCGGCGGACGGAAGTGAAAATTTCTATTTTTCGTAACGCATTCAAAATTGTTGAAGAGTCCAAAAAACTTGAAATCGGCGAGAGTAAATTTCAATTTTATGAAACTGCAACCGGCGAGCCGGAGCAGGAATTTTTTGTCCAAATTGAGTCGTTGGATGATACGATTTCTGAAAATAATATTTCGCGTTGTGTTGCGGTTGTTGGTGGTGAGCCGCGTGTTTTGATGATTGAATCCGAGCGGGCGGCGGTGTCTGATTTTGTGTCTGCTTTGCAAGAACATAATATAAAAGTTGAGGTCAGACCGGCGGAAGGTTTTCCGGCATCAATTGATGAACTTGCTCAATTTGACGCGGTCATCATTTCCAATGTTCCGGCTTCCGCGTTTTCGTTGCGCAAAATGGATATACTCCGAAATTACGTTCACGAACTAGGAGGCGGACTGACAATGATCGGCGGCGATAAATCATTCGGACAAGGCGGATTTTACAAGACCGCAATTGAAGATATATTGCCGGTGAGTTGTAATTTTGACGATCAAAAAGAGAAGCCGACGGTTGCGATTTCGCTTGTGATTGATCGCTCCGGTTCAATGGACGGCAAGAAAATCGAGTTTGCAAAAGACGCAGCGAAAGGTGTGATTGAGTTACTTTCGCCGGATGATTTTATTTCAATTATAGCTTATGACGCGATTCCGCATGTTATTGTCCCGCCGCAAAAAGTCACTAACCCGCGACAAATAAAAAACGCCGTCAACAGCATAAATTCAAGCGGAGGAACAAACGTTTACCAAGCTCTCACCGAATCATTCGAACAACTAAATTCATTGAATACCGAAACGAAACACGTGATTCTTTTGACCGACGGTAAAAGTGAATCGGGAGATATTGAAACGATAATTAGACGCATGACGAATGCAGGAATAACTATTTCAACAATCGGTACAGATGATGCCGACAACAAATTACTGCAACACATCGCCGACATCGGCGAAGGGCGATTCTATCAGACAGATAACCCAAATCACTTGCCGCAAATTTTCATTGACGAGACAATTTCAACAGATAAAACCGCAATCAACGAAACTCCATTCGTACCAATTATCGTTACAAAAAGTGATCTGCTTGCAGGAATTGATGCTTCTCAATTTCCGCCCTTGTTAGGATTTATAAGAACAAAACCAAAATCAAATTCGCGTTTGATTCTCGCAACCGAAACAGGTGAACCGCTTTTAATTTGGCGGCGTTATGGGACTGGTATTGCTGCTGCTTTTACGTCCGATGTAAAAAATAGATGGAGTGCCGAATGGCTCGCATGGAACGATTTCGCAAAACTATGGAGTCAAATTATACGCCGAACTCTACGACAACAAAAAACAGAAAGAACCACAATTGAATACCAAACAATAAACAACACAATTGATGTCACAATCAACGCCGTCGATCAACATGAACAATTTGTCAACAACGCAAAAGGACACATAACAGTGATCGCTCCGGATTTGTCCGATCAAAAAATACCGCTGGTACAGGTCGCATCGGGACGCTACAATGCGAAATATTACACGAACACGCAAGGCAATTACAGAGTAAAAACATTATTGCAAAAGAACGATAAAACATTAGCGCAACAAATAAGAGGCGTTACTATCGGCTACCCAAAAGAGCTGCAAATGAAGCCGGTAAATATTGAATTATTGAAACGAATATCCGAAGCAACCAAAGGAACATTCAACCCGTCACCAGACGAAATTTGCAACAAAACAGTCCACACTCCTGCAACAAAAAAAATCTCAATCAGACTCTATCTGTTAGTTTTGGCATTGTGTTTTTTTGTGATTGATCTAATTTTGAGACGATGTTACTTTGAGCAAGTATCAAAATTGAAATGATCTGTAAATTTCGTGTAATTGCTTGAAATTTAAGGTTAATAATTGATGAATTTTTTGAATTAAAATTTTAATTGTCCGTAAAATATTTATGAAAAAGCCACAAAAAGTTAGAGTTGAATTTCGCAAGAATCGCAACGAACGTACTCGCAGTACGGATTGGACGCGTCGATTTGAGGAGCATGAATTTGAAGATGCGTCAGACAACAACGCAGAGCGTATTGTTGGCAAGAGTGAGTTATCGCGGCGGCGGACTGTGATTGGTGAGTTGTTGGAGGGGGATGGATTTCGTGATGGCGGTTATGAGGTTGTGCCGGATGTTGATGTGAGTCGTGTCAAATTAGGACGTGTGATTCGTGTGCATGGAGCAAGCTCAGATGTACAAACAGATGATGGTCAAATATTCCGGTGCGTCACTCGCCGTATACTAAAAACATTGTCAACCAAAGAACGCCAACCCGTCGTTGCTGGTGACCGCGTCCTGTTCAGACCAGCAACTTTGACAAACAATCAAAATAAAAATATTGACCAAGATCAAAATAAAGACCAAGATCAAAATCGAGATCGTGATCTTGATCAAAATCAAAATAGCGTGAATACTCCGCAACATATTTTTTCACGTAAGTCTGGTTATATTGCTGATGGGATGATTGAGCGGATTGAGTCTCGTCGTGGGGTTCTTTCGCGTGAGAGCAAGTATCGGAAGCATTTGATTGTTGCGAATGTTGATCAGGTGTTGATAATTTCGAGTGTTGGTCAACCTGTGTTTAAGCCGAATTTGGTTGATCGTATGTTGATAACGGCGGAGAAGTCTGGTATTAAGCCGATTATTTGTATTAACAAGATTGATCTGATTGATCCGGTGGAGTTGCAACCGATAGTTGGAGTGTATTCTCAGATGGGTTATGTGGTGGTGTTGACGAGTATAGTTGATGGAGTTGGTATTGACAGGTTGGGTTGTATGCTCAAGGGGCGAGAGAGTGTGATTGCTGGTCAAAGCGGAGTTGGTAAATCGTCTTTATTGAATGCGGTTGATCCGAATCTTAAATTGCGTGTATCGGATTTAGGGACGGGACAAAAAGGTAAACACACGACATCGACAGCGGAGTTGTTACAATTGACTGATGGAGGTTATGTTGTTGACACTCCGGGTATTAGGCAATTCATGCTTTGGGATATAATTCCGGCGGAGGTGTTTGGATTTTTTCGTGATTTGCGTGCTTATGAGAATTTTTGTCATTATCCGAATTGTACGCATTTGCATGAAGAAGATTGTGCGGTCAAAAATGCGGTTGCGGAGGGGCGGCTTGATTTGAGACGTTATGAAAGTTACTTGTCAATAAGATTCGAAGAAAAATATTCCGGCGACAGATAGCACAAACCACATTTATACTTTTTGCACTTGAAAATTCCCATTCGCCATCACCATAGCCATAATTTTGTTACCGATATTGATCCCCGACTAACTCACGCATTACCAATTCGCGATGTACGCCCAACATTACTTATCCTTAATAACTATGCGACAAACGGTATTGGCTGTCTTACGTTGCGGCGATTTTTTTACGCCCCAACGGGGCAAAAAGTGAAAAATCGCCCCCAATAACTCTCGCCCTGAAAACCTTCCTATAAAAAATCCCCGTATTATTCGACAATTCATTATTTGGTGCTGTGCGGTTGATTGTTTATTTTGTGCTAGTAAAATTACGCCTCTTTAAATTTGCCCCCTGCCCTCTCCTGTTGAGTTGTGTGGCAAAAAACGGAGGATAAAATTTTCGTCTATTCGTGTGAAAATAATCAACAGCCAAATCAGATGATTTGGTATACCGGCACGAAACAATAATGAGGTTGTAAATTTTCAACTGTACAGTTGATCAAATGAAAAAAATTTATGAAAAATACTGAGCAATTATCGGAGTTACGTTGGAAGAAGATTCCTGTTTTGGACAAGGGATTTGTCTGTTTGGTTGATGTGATGGGTGACGACGCGTCAATCACACAAGCCGCGCGAGTCAGTTACGGCGAAGGAACAAAAAAAGTTTCGGATGATCGCACGTTGTTACGTTATTTGATGCGTCATCAACATACGACTCCTTTTGAGATGGCGGAGTTGAAATTTTTGGTGCGGGTTCCGATGGATTGTTGGCGGCAATGGATTCGTCACCGAACTGCTTCGGTCAATGAATACAGCACGCGATATTCGATTGCGATTGATGATTCTTATGAAACCGATCCGTCCGCATGGCGTTTACAATCAGAAACCAACAGGCAAGGAAGCAGCGGCACAATACCAATCGAACTCGGGAAAAAATTGACCGACGAAGAACACGATTTTCTACAACAATCAAGAAACCTTTACGAGAGCCGAATCGCAACCGGAGTTGCAAGAGAACAAGCGAGAAAAGATTTACCGTTGTCAACATACACCGAAGCGTACTGGAAAGTTGATCTGCACAATCTGTTCAGATTCCTGTCATTAAGAATGGAATCAAGCGCACAATACGAGATCGCACAATACGCAACAACAATCGGAGAACAAATTGTAAAACCACTTTTTCCTTTTTGTTGGGAAGCTTTTTTGGACTATCAATTGGAATCAATACGGCTCAGTAAATTAGAACAAGGCGTAATCGCCCGCCTTGTCCAAAACGGAAAATTACCCGCAACACGCAACCAATTCACCGAAGCTCAAGACCCCGCATGGAAAAATCTCGAACGAAGCCGCGAACGCGACGAATGCTACGAAAAACTAAAAAAATTAGGCATAATAAGAGACGAATAAAAACGTAAAGTAGCCGACCGTTCGCCTCGTTATACAACACCTCTTTTTTGAGAATACGAACCATACGAAATAAACGAAATGTGATTTTTAAAAACCATTTTTAACGCGAAACACGCGAAAAAACCAATCGACTTATTATCAGACGGATGTTTCTGTCGGAATCGGCAATGTCAGCATAGAATCTGGGCAAGCTCTTTTTTTATCTCGCTTTCAATCGTGCCTTTGAGTAGCATTGCGGCAAACGGTAGCTCAATTACAATCTGCACCGATTTGTCCAACGATTGAACGTTACCCTTGAGGGAGAATCCGTAAATTTTGAAGGCGAACTCCATGTGATGCGGTGTTATCCAATTTTCGTTGAGTTCGCTGACTGTGTAGATATGTTTTTCTTTGATTTCGTTCTGTTTTATTTGTAGTCTTTTGGTTGCTTCGTCTTGGTCGAGAGTATGAGGGAAGGTGATGTTGAGTTTCGGCATTTTTTGTAACAGGTTTATTGTGTTTGTTGAATTTCATTACCGTAATCGGCAATGAAATATTTTTTTGTCCTAATATACTATGCGTATTGCAAATTGACTCAACCTCGTTTTGTTACGGTCAATTTAGCGGTTCGCGATTTAAGTTATTTTTTACTGATTATTTCGGATTTTGTGGGGTAATGTTCTAACGATTTTTTTGATGACAACAGGTGATCGTTTTTTGACTTTCAACAATTGGTGACAATGAACGTAAAGGAAGTGAGCAACCCC
>JAISQS010000680.1 GCA_031274045.1 Planctomycetaceae bacterium
TTGTTTGTAAAAGATGTGTCTGTGCAATTTGAAATGAAGTTGTTGATTGTTTTATCGAGTCCGGCGCAATTTGCAGGATTCGGTAAAAACGAAAAATAACACGATTCTGATAGAGCTTCGTAGTTAGTAATATATCAGTGAAATATCCGGCTTTAACTCAACCTTATTTTTACCTGATTTTTCCTAAACAAAACAACCTTAGTAGCCATTGACAATAAAAAATTTCAACCTTATTACCTTATTAGGTTACACTGTTAAAATAAGGTAATAAGGTTATGTTTTTGTGTGATTCACGGGCTACTAAGGTTGTTTTTGTAAGAAAATCAGGTTGCAAATAAGGTTTGTTTTTTCTACAGCGTTGAAGTATTTCACTGATATATTACCCTTCCTGTAAATATTCCCCGCAAAATTAAGGAATTTTGTATTACGTTATGGATTATTATGGAATTGACGCGGGTTCGCCGTCTTGTGCGTCGGATAATCTTTGCAAAGTCGGGACTGCTGTCGTTGCACTTATCCCATGCACAGAACCATCACCAACAAGGAATACCGCAATACCCGGATGACAACCGCCAAATTGAGGAAGTGTCGCGGATACAGCCAAAGATACAGAATCGCCATCGTTTGGACTTTTAGCGATATAGGAAACCGAGTCCAAATTCATATCTCGACCAATTGAATTACCTGACATCAAGCCTGAACTTAAAAAAGAAGCGTCAAACCCTCCTTCACTTAAATACAGACTCTTTTTTATTTTTGACGCAGGAACATGTTTCTCACCCAACAGAAATTGATTGCTCAAGCCATCGGAGATGAAACCAAAATTATCTTTCGGTTGATACGCATTGGTATCGGTAGCTCCGGCAGAAGTGAACGGACAAACTCCCATACGAATAGGACTACGAACTCTGCTATCAGCTCCACCTGCACCCATACCTGACGCGCCGGAATCAGGGGTACCTGAGTCTGGAGTAAGGTGGTAAACAACAACGGCATAATCCCCTGTCGGTCCCGGTGTAGTCATTATCATACCAAAAAACGCATCTTCTGCGGTATGGCTTGACAATGATAATCCGGTTCGTCTGGAAGGACATTTATAAAACGAGATTGATCCCAAATTTTTCTTAACATCATCAGAAGCATTCCCCCACCATGCCGCCCAAGTCAATGGTACGTCAAGACCTGTATGTCCAGAAGTATCGGTCAGAGAAGTGAAATAGTCGTAAATCTGTTGCTGCTCGACGAACGGAAATATTGTACCGAAAAACGACAACGAATTCGCGCTGTTCGGGGCAATAATAAACGGTGGGATTCCGTCTCTTGCGTCGTGGAATGTGTGAACTGCTATACCGATTTGTTTTAGGTTGTTGGTGCATTGCATTCGCCGTGCTGCTTCGCGGGCAGCTTGTACCGCCGGTAAAAGAATCGCAATCAACACTCCAATAATCGCGATAACAACAAGCAACTCAACAAGCGTAAAACCATGCCCATAAAGTCGCCCCCCCCCCCCTATCTTAACATCATTTTTAACATTTTTCATTTTTATTCTCAAATTTGGTAAATTGGTTTTGTTGTGCCGGAGTCGGTGAGGCGATACGCTTCGCCTTCGTTAAAACGTGACGCATTGGTCACTGCCGACTTGGCAATACAGTTTAATTAAGTTTTTGTTAAGTTGTTAAAATTTATTCCAATCGATATTGTACGACAAGATTCCGCGCGGATTTATGCCGTAATTACCGAACGATTACAAATCAACGGATTGTGATTATTTCGATTCGGGAAACAGTTGAGCTAATTTTTCTTGTAGAAATTCGCCGCGTGTTTCGGTGAAGATAATCTTTCCGTTTTTGTCTACGATGAACATGGTCGGTACGCCTAATACGGCGTATTTTTGTCCTTGCAAAGGGAGACCGGCTTTTTCAGTCAAATCCTCCGAAAGGAATATCCAAGATAATTTTTCCTCCGCAATGATTTTTTTTGAGTCTTCTAATTTATCGCGAATGTAGATTGAGACGATTTCTAAACCTTTGTCGTGATATTTTTCGTAAGCTGAAATCATTCCGGGCAGTTCTCTTTTGCATGGTCCGCACCACGAAGCCGTGAAATTGACCAACACATATTTTCCCCGCAACGCCGCCCAATCAAAATCTTTACCGTCTATTGTTTTGCCGTAAATATCAGGATCACTGCCGACAATGCGGCGTTTATAGCCTTCGAGTTGCTCACGAACCGCAACCTTGCTCGCTTCCGGCAAAACGAATTCACCGGAGTTTACAAAAGAAGCCAAATTATTGAGCGTCTTCTCCGCAAGCTCTTGACTTTTTGTTGCCCTTTCCGCGATCAAAATCAGCGGTTTTGCGGGATTATCGAGTTGTTTTGAGTTTGCCCATTTTTTAGCTTCGGTGATGAATTGGTCAAATTGCTTTTCAAACAACTCAGCCGATGCCAACACAACTTTTTTGGCAAACTGTTGATAAAGTTCATTGTTTGCCAACGCAGCGTATTTGCTATTTTTTGACAGCTCAATGAGCGTCTCATCGAACGCGGCTTGGTGGTCGGATGGTTTTTGATTTTGCGAGAGAATGTCGTCCGCTTGCGTGATGAATTTCAACGCGTTAAATTTTCGCAGAAGTCCATTCTCGCGGTCGGTATCATTCGAGGCGAGCTGATTGATTTTGTTGCTTGCGGCGAGTTGTATTTCGCCGATTTCGCGCAACATTTTGGCAAACTCCTCTGCACCTTCGGTACGTTGATTAGCAAACTTGGCAAGTGCGTTTTTTGCGAAGGCATCCACATCTGCAACAGTCTTAGCTTCGTCGAGCGAGACGGGGATTTTATCCTCTTGCACCGATGCCAAAACAGCACCGACACTAAACGCAACAAACACAACCAACATGATCACACACAACGCACTACTGGTTTCGTTGAGTCGAAACATATTTACATATTTTCCTTTCTTTGTTTAAGTTTTTAAAATATAGTGAAGGAGCGTTTACGGCTTGTTATTCCACAACCAAACCGCGTTAGCGACGGGGGCTTGACCCCTCGTTATACCACACATCTTTTCTGGACTATCATTTATTTTTACGTTGATACCATGTATCGTTGTACTTGCGTGTTCGGTTTGGATTGGAACAACACCGGAGGTGTTGAACATTGATAACC
>JAISQS010000106.1 GCA_031274045.1 Planctomycetaceae bacterium
TTATATTCAATCCGCTCCGGTACTTCGGCTTTGTCATGGAACGAAAAACCAATGCGGCGGGCTTTTCCTGTTTCCTTCAGTTTTTGCATAAAGGCAAAACTGCCCTGTTCAGCAATGAGTAGCGCGTTAGTGCTTTTCTCCGCACAACTCGACAGCAAAACGCATGCTAAAAGTAATCCTATAATTTTTTTTGTTATATTCATATTCTTATATGGTTTTGATAGATGTTATATTCCTTTATGTTCATCGTTATTTTAAGTTCTCTTTGAAAAACTCCGTCAATTTATCGAATGGAATTATATTCATCCGGTCATACAAATCGACGTGGCTTGCGCCGGGAATAATCAACAACTCCTTGTTGTCTCCTTTCAGTTTTTTGAATGCGTCCTCGCTGAAATAGCGGGAATGTGCTTTTTCGCCGTGAATCAAAAGCACGGCACTGCGAATTTCGTTACTGTAAGCGAGAATGGGCGTGTTGATAAATGAAAGTGCCGAAGTTTTGTTCCAGCCGCCGTTGGAGTTGAGCGAACGTTTGTGATAGCCGCGATTTGTTTTATAGTAAGCGTGGTAGTCTTTTACGAACTGAGGGGCATCGTCCGGTAATGTATCCGGCACGCCTCCGCCAAGTTCATACGTACCGTTCTTCGCGTCAACCGTGCGTTGTGCATTGAGTTGTTGACGAAGTTCGTAACGCTGATCGGCATTCATCGAATCAAAATAGCCGTTGGCGTTCACGCGGCTCATATCGTACATGGTAGAGGCGACAGTCGCCTTGATGCGCGTGTCGATAGCGGCAGCGTTTATCGCAAATCCGCCCCAGCCGCAGATACCGATAATTCCGATACGTTCAGGGTCAACATCGGCGCGTGTGACAAGAAAATCAACAGCGGCACTGAAATCTTCGGTACTGATGTCGGGCGAGGTTACATAACGGGGTTCTCCGCCGCTTTCGCCGGTGTAGGACGGGTCGAAGGCGATGGTCAGAAAACCGCGTTCCGCCATCGTCTGGGCGTAAAGTCCCGATGCCTGTTCCTTCACGGCTCCGAATGGACCGCTGACGGCAATCGCCGCGTGTTTTTTAGACCTGTCAAGTCCTTTTGGCAGATACAAATCCGCCGCTATGTTGATGCCGTATCTGTTTTTGAACGCGACCTTTTCAACCGTTACTTTGTCGCTTGCGGGAAAAGTCTTTTCGTTTTCCTGTGTATTCATTTTGTTCAAATTTTGTTGGCTGTTTGAATGTTGAGGGTTACACGCAATGATCATCAAGACGACGATCACCGCGATTGTAATATTTAATTTGTACATTTTTAATTTTCTCCTTTTTAGAGGTTGAGTCATCACTACGAAACAATAATTGAGATTATTTTAATGTCCTACTTGTTTTTGTTGTTCTGCCGGATAGCGGTCACCGACGATTTCCTTTTTTGAAACGGCGGTTTCAATTTTGCGTAATTCTTCGGGAGAAAACGCAATCTCCGCCGCATGTAAATTTTCTTCCAAATGAGACAACTTTGTTGTTCCCGGAATCGGAACGATCCATGATTTTTGAGCAAGCAGCCATGCCAATGCCACTTGTGCGGCGGTGATGCCTCGTGTCCGTCCGAACTGGTGAAGTTCTTCCACGATACGCAAATTTGCCCGTATTGCTTCGGGTGTAAAACGCGGCAGAGTGTTGCGGTTGTCATTGCCCGAATCGAACTTCGTGTATTCCGTTATGTCGCCGCCAAGAAAACCTCGGTTAAGCGGACTGTACGGCACAAAACCGATGCCGAGTTCTTCACACACCGGCAAAATTTCTTTTTCCACATCCCGATGCATCAGGTGATACTCGCTTTGAATCGCCGTAACCGGTTGAACGGCATGAGCGCGGCGAATCGTTTGCGCACTCACTTCACAAAGTCCGAAATGTTTTACCTTGCCTTCTTTGATCAACTCCTTCACCGTTCCCGCAACATCTTCTATTGAGACATTCGGGTCAAAACGATGCTGGTAAAACAGGTCGATGACCTCGATTTTGAGCCGTTTCAGCGATTCTTCGGCGACCTTGCGGATATTTTCGGGACGGCTATTCTGTTTTCCGGTTCCTTTTCTGTTGATGATTTCGTGACCGAATTTTGTGGTAACGGAGATTTTGTTTTTGAATTGCGACAACGCTTCGCCTGCGAGTTGCTCGTTGACGAACGGACCATAAATTTCTGCGGTATCAAATAACGTTACGCCGCGATCAACCGCTTGACGCAACAACTTAATCAATGCCGGTTTGTCGGGATGAATACCGCGATTGTAACTCATTCCCATCACGCCAAAACCAAGAGCGGAAACCTCAAAAGCATTTTTTCCCGTTCCCAATATTCGGTGTGGGAAAAGTTGCGGTGTTACGGTTTGTCCCTGCGCAACATGATCAATACCCGAAACCGTCAATAACGCCGCTCCCGTCATTCCGGCGTTCTTAAAAAATTCTCGGCGATTCTTGTTCATAAATTCCTCTTTGTGTTAGAGATTGTTAATGTTACTTGATGTGGGCATACAACAAAAAATTCCGCCACGTGATTTTGTCTTGCCAGCATTGTAACAGGTGGAGTTCACTCCAACGCAAGGGGGGGGGGGGGGGAAAGGGGGCGAAACGGCTAAAGGAAATTTTTTTGAAGATATATTTGACAAGCCGGACATTTTACTTAAAATAAACGCGAAACGGAATTTGACAAATAATTTTTAACTTTTTAGCAATTATTATGTTATGAGCAAGAATAAGAAGGAAACAATCACCGTTCAAGGAACGGAGATCACGTTGGTTTCACAAAACTATGGTAAAGATTATATTTGTATCACGGATATTGCGCGGTATAAAAATCCTGCTGAACCCAAAGATGTAGTTAAGAACTGGATGCGTAACCGAAATACGATTGAGTTTCTTGGACTTTGGGAAAAAATTCATAATCCTCATTTCAAAGGGGTCGAATTCGACCCATTTCTGTTTGAAGCAGGAAGTAATGCCTTCACAATGAGTCCGACCAAATGGGTAGAAACCACATCGGCTATTGGTATATGGCTCTTTTATATTTTTTTGTTGGCGAGCTAACATGAAATAATAAAAGAGTTTTTTGCAAAACTGAACCGCAACTTGTGACCAATTTCCTCACCCTTAATAACAACGAAGTAGAGACGCAATGCATTGCGTCTCTACATTACGCGCCCTTATCCCTTATTGTTTGGG
>JAISQS010000715.1 GCA_031274045.1 Planctomycetaceae bacterium
CAAACTCATTCGCCCGCGATAATCTTGTCAAGAATTTGACTATACTTCTCGTCGCTGTATCCTTGTTCTTCGACACTCATCCAGCCGCTATAACGAACATCCGCCAACGCCTTCCGAACGGATTTCCAATCTATTGTCGCTTGATCTATCTTCGCCCAATCGCCAACTCCGCCGCCGTGTTTTCCTTTGGGTTCTGTTATCTTGTAACCTTTGATGTGTAGTTTGACAATTGAGCTTCCGAGTTCTTTGATCCACTCTTCGCAACGCGAATATTTTGTGTGGTTGCCCAGATCAAGGTAGCTTGCAACCCAAGCATGATCGAAATACTTGCAAAACGCGGCGAAAAATTTCGGCGTGCACCAAAGATTATTCCAAACATTCTCCAATGCTATCCTGACACCTTCTTGTGCGGCGATTGGTATTAGCGATTCGACTGCGTGGAGAGAAGCTTCTGTTGCTTTATTTTGGGCGGCGATGTAATCCGCGTATGGGGTGTTGTCGCCTTCGGCAACTGTTCTTACTTGCAATGTTTTCTCGTCGAAATCTATGTCAAAATCCCAAGCATCCGGCATTTTTTTGCCGTCAACCCGGCACGTTACCAACAGGACTGTGTCGGCTCCGTATGCTGCTGCGGCGCGGATGGCGGTTTTGACTGATTCGATATCTGCTTTATATTTTTCGGGCTGGTTAAAATTCGTCCAACCGCGCAAAACCGAGTGAATCCGCAAGTCATGCTTTTCCGCAATTTGTCTGCTTTGGCGGGCAATATTGGGCGGCACGTTCCATCTGTTTATTTCGACTCCCGCAAAACCCGCCAACTTCAGACGCTCAAATAAAATGTCTGTTGGTTGTTCGCCTATTATTTTTGCTTTGTAGATGTCCGGTGGAAAGGGTGGTTTGGTTTTTTGTTCGGCAAAAAGATTGCCCGTTGTGAGACAACTTGTCGCGGCAACTGCTGATGCTGTTGCTCCCAAAAAGTGTCGGCGTGAGATGGTCTTCATATTTTTTTAATCTTTCTTTTAGAGTTTTGGTAATATGTCAGTGAAAATTGTCAGTGCTGTAGTAAAACGTAAAACAAGCTTATTTATACTTTCGGCGATCATAAATGTATGTTTTTACCGAAGGCTTGAGGCATTAGTCAGTGAGGCGTTAGACTCGCTGCCTAATGCCTTCCTGTCTAACGTCATTTTTATGACTGTCGGAAGTATAATATCATATCATATCTTTGCAAGCCGTAGGTTTGCAAAATTATGATATTACATGGCTACTAAGGTTGTTTTGTTAGGAAAAATAAGCTTGTAAATAAGGTTTGTTCTACTACCGCGTTGCTTGCCCTTGACGAAATGGTGCGGGAATCGTGTTGATATTTCAACCGTCACCCGTCGGCGTAGCCGACAATTGCCGCGAAGCGGCGCGGACTGGAACGCGGGCGTCCCGCCCGCCTCTGTGCGTAATGGAACCGAACAAGTTGGAACTAAACGCCAAAACGGGTTGGTGATCGTAAGGTGGGCAACCGACCGCCAGGCGGTTGTGTTTTCGGCGAGCGAAGCAAGACGAAAACAGTGGGGCGGAAAACGCATCGGCAAAACCAAAACGCCCAAAACGTAGGACGGATTGGTTTTGCCGATGCGTTTTGATGCCCCCGCTGTCGGCGAGTCGCCGACGCAACCGCCCGGCGGTCGGTTACCCACCTTACGTTTGCCAATCCGTTTTGGTGTTCCGTTCAAACTTTTTTGGTGCTATTACACACAGAGGCGGGCGGGACGCCCGCGTTCCAGTCCCTCGCCGCTTCGCGGCGGTTGTCGGCGTTGCCGACATTGGGCGTTTTGGTTTTGCCAGTGCGTATTCCGCCCCAGTTGTCGGCTTGTGCCGACGTAACCGCCCGGCGGTCGGTTACCCACCTTACATTTGCCAAACCGTCTTGGCGTTCAGTTCAAACATGTCCGGTTCTATTAAGCACAGAGGCGGGCGGGATGCCCGCGTTCCAGTCCGTCGCCGCTTCGCGGCGGTTGTCGGCTTTGCCGACATTGGGCGTTTTGGTTTTGCCAGTGCGTGTTCCGCCCCAGTCGGCGGGTGGTTGCATGTCTTTACAGATTTTGGTAAACAGATGAGAATTATCGCGCGCCGGTTGTTTGTTATCGCGTGCCGGTTGTTTGTTATCGCGTGTTGGTTGTTTGTTATTGCGTGTTGGTTGTTTGTTATCGTGCGCTTGTTGATTTTTATTGCGTGATCGTTGTTGATATTTGCGCAACGATTTTTTTTGATCGCGCGCTTGTTGTTTGTGTGTTGTTTTTCAAAGATGATTTTTTGGTAATTTTTTTGGGGGGGAGTTTTGATGATTTTGTTGCATACATCTGATTGGCATTTGGGGCATACTTGGTGCGGGCAATCGCGGAGAGGGGAGTTTTTGTCCTTTTTTGATTGGGTAATTGAGACAGTGCAAAATCACAAAGTCGATGTTCTCTTGATTGCCGGAGATATCTTCGACACGGCAACTCCAACCGCAGAAACCCAATCCGACTACTTCAACTTTCTCGAACGAATTTCCAATACAGGTTGCCAGACCGTGATTGTTGCGGGCAACCACGACTCCCCACAACTCCTCGACGCTCCCGCACAACTCCTCTCCCGAATCAACGTCACCGTACACGGAATCCCAACAAACGCCGAAGATGAATTGATCACCATAAAAAATAATCTCGGAGAACCAACTATACTCATCGGCGCAGTCCCCTTCTTGCGAGACGCCGATATTCGGCAATTTGAACTAGACGAATCAATCAACGACCGCGAATCCCGAACTCTTGACGGAATCAAAAAACATTACGCCAACCTCTGCCAAAACGCCGAACAACTGCGGGAAGGGAAAGATATTCCACTCGTCGTTACAGGACACCTTTTCGCCGCCGGAGGCAAAACATCAGAAGGCGTGAGGGATATTCACGTCGGTCGATTAGGGCGAGTCGGATTAGATGTCTTTCCCGATGAAATCGATTACCTCGCTCTCGGTCACCTGCACATCCCACAAAAAATAAATAACAAAGAAAACCGCCGATACAGCGGCTCGCCGCTAATCATGAGCTTCGACGAATCAAATCAAAACAAATCCGCCGTCTTGATAAAATTCAAAGGAAGAAACCCCGAAATCGAAATCTTGAACATTCCACAAAAAATATTCGCCGCAAAAATCGAAGGAAACCTCAACGAAATCGAAAACGCAATCAATAACTTGCCAAAAAACACCGAGGCATTCGTCGAAATAATCTACACAGACACAACCCCAATCCCAAACCTAATACAATCCGTCGATAACCTCCTCACAAACCTCGAAAACAAAAAACAAATAAATATCACAAGAATAAAAAACGAAAATAACACCTCTCAAACAATACTAAAAAACAACCAAACAGAATCACTCGAAAAAATAAAACCACTAGAAATATTCAAACGCTTGCTCGACACAAAAAAAATTACCGACAACTACATCAAAGAAAACGAAGAACTACTAATCAAAAATTACCTCGAAATCGAAGAGGAAATTTTACAAGAAAATAAAGGAAAATAAGGAGAGAACGCTTTTTTGATAACCATTCACACTTAAATAAGCACACAGATAACACAGATATAACAGATTTACACAGATGGAACAATATAAACATAAAAGAATTGACGAGTAAAATTATAACGGAGAAATTCGTAGAAAGGTATTTGATAACAAAAGAAAAAATCTGCGAAAATCATGATAATCTGTGTTATCCGTGTGCTAAAAAAATCCATGAACGATTACAAAATTTGAAAGCAAAATTTCGATTATTCAATACATTTCGCCTACTTCGTATTCCCCAAAAAAAAGATGCAATTGACCAAATCAATATGTTCGATACAATATCCGCCCCCCGAACAACCCCCTCCCCTAATTTCAAGTGAATAATAATTTACAGGAAGTTAAGGGAAAGTACGGGAAGGATATTTTTGAATTATGTCGTGCGGAATTGCCTTCCTGTTTTGAAATAGACTATATATAAGGAGAGAACAAGAGAGGAGAGGCGTTCAAAAAATCCTCCCATTAACTTCCATTAACTTCCTGCAAACAAAACTTAACCTCCCGTAAAAATTCCACAACAAAACTTAACTTAACATGAAAAATAATACCCCCACACAATACGTCCAATTCGACGACAATAACTACTACCAAGACAATAACGACCCCAAAGTCACCCGCAAATCATATAGTTGCGCGAGGAGTTGTGCTGTTGGGTGTTTGGTTTTGGTAGTGTTGGTGACGGTTTGCGGTCTTTTGGGTTACTTTCTCCTTTTGAAAGGCGAACCGCTAATAGTTGCCACCGAAACAACAATAATCACCACCCCACTAAAAACCGACGGAAAATCAGTTGACTTCTTCCAACCAATCCAAAAAATCCTCGAACCACAAGACAAAACCAAAGAAAACGGTTTCAAGTTGGTTGTTGCCGCCTACGGAAAAGATTTCCTCCTACAACACAACCCACACATCAACCAAGATTGGATATACGACGAAATTTGCAAACAGCTGGAACTCGACCCGAATCAGTTGCCAACACACGTTTACGAAGCACCGAAATTTGAATATCGCGAAATAGATACTAAAAAACTCCAAGCAGAAATTGAAAAGCTCAAAGCAGAAATTGAAAACAAGAAATCCGAGAACGACTATAAAGAGAAAAAGAATGAAATCGAGAGAAAACAAAAAGCACTCGATGAAGTTGTTAATTCGCAATACGACCTTAGCAAATTGGAGAGAGAGCCATGGAGTCTGCAAGAATATCCCAAGATGCAATTATGGCTGGACAAAGTTGACGATGGGCTTGATATAGTCCAAAAAGCCGCAATGCACGACGTATTCTTTGTCCCGATGACTCGTAAAAGTGATCAGGCTATCACCGTCACTGCCATCAATATTCCGTTGATTGAGCAGTTGCAGCCGTTGGTTCGGGGTTTGCGGACGCGTGGTATGTTGTGGATAGGGGAAGGGGACTACCAAAAAGCTTGGAACGACATCCTCGCCGCCATGCGGCTTGAACGACAGCTCATTCACCCCCAATTCAGCGACGATATACCCGACGAAACTAAACAAATCACAATCAACAACATCGCAAAATACTCACAAAATTGGTCAACAGAATTGCTCAACAAAGCTATCGCCGATTTGGATAATTTGCCGGAACCGAAAAAACGGGATGAGTTGCTTACGGTCGTGCAATTTCTTACGATTGACATATTCGCCGAAGCCCACGATGCCAGTAAACTGCTGGAAAAATTG
>JAISQS010000155.1 GCA_031274045.1 Planctomycetaceae bacterium
GCTTGCACGGGGTTATCAAAATTCAACACCTCCGGTGTTGTTCCGCTCCAAAACAAACACGCAAATACGTTTATGACTTGTGTGGTATAACGAGGGCGGGATGCCCGCGTTCCAGTCCGTTTGCCGCTGTCGCGGCAAAAAATTGTTGATTGAATTATCGCAACAAATAATCTTGATATTTCTTTACCGTTATCTGCTTCTACTTCTCTGATATTTCGTCTTTTGTTGTTTCATTTTCTTGTTTGTGATCGGCTGCGATTTGACTTTTGTTTGAGTTACAAATTTCGGCGAAGAGTTGGTTGACATCAAGGAACGAATCGACTAAGTCCGGGTCAAAATGGGTGCCTTTGCCTTCTAAAATAATCTGGACGGATTTTTCGTGCGAGAAAGGTTCCTTGTACGGACGCACCGAAGTCAACGCATCATATACATCCGCAATCGCAAGAATACGTCCGGGTAACGCAATATCCTCACCAGTAAGATTGTTCGGATAACCCGTCCCATTCCACTTCTCATGATGCGTCAAACAAAGAACCAATCCCATGTCAAGAAAACTCGGAAAACCAAGCTCGTCTGTCGCCTTTTTGATTGTTGTTGCGCCAAGTATCACGTGCGTTTTCATCACATCAAATTCCTCCGGTGTCAACTTGCCCGGCTTTGAAAGGATCGCATCTGGAATCGCCATCTTGCCAACATCATGCAACGGCGCAGCATAAACAATCTGACTTATCGTCTCCTCATTCAATAACTCTATCATATTAGGACGCTTCGCATGTTGCCGCGCCAAAACCTCCGCGTAAAGAGATGTACGCTTAATATGATAACCCGTGTCAACATCACGACTCTCCGCCAATTCCGTCAAGGTATGTATCGTCGTCTGTTGTAAACGTACAAGTTGCTCCGTCTTGAGTTGAACCAACTGCTCAAGATGGTAACGATATTGATACAACTCCAATTGAGTCCGTATCCGATGCTTCAGAATATTCGGAACAACCGGCTTGCTAATATAATCAACCGCCCCGCGAGTCAAACCCGTCAACTCATTCTCATCATCAGCAAGCGCAGTAAAAAATATAATCGGAATCGACGCTAAACGCGAATCCAACCTAATCTTCTCAAGAACCTCATAACCATTCATCCCAGGCATCTCAATGTCAAGAATAATCAAATCAGGAACATGCTTCTGCAAATATTCCAAAGCATCCTCCCCAGATACAAACGGTACAGGTTTGCACCAACCTTGAAGTGTTTGATTGACAAACGTCAAAACACCCGGATTGTCATCGACAACTACAACAGTCGCCGTCGTGTGTGATGTGTGTAACATAATTTTTTCTGTTCGTTAAGTTTTTTTATAAACGTTAATTAGTTAATAGTTGTTAGTGAATAGTTGTTAGTGAATAGTGAATAGTGAATAGTTAATAGTGATGACTCTTTTATACATTGCGTTGTTGTGTCAAATAGTCTGGTTTTGCGAGTTCAGCTTGAACAAAAGCAACACCTACGGTGTTGCTCAATTTTTGGACATCTTTCACTATCCCACTGTTCTCTACTCACTATTCACTATTCGCTGTTCAACTTTTTTTGTTTCTTTTTTTGCCAAAGTGATGATTGTTTGGATGAGTCGTTGTCGGTCGATTGGTTTTCGTACTAAGGCGCAGTTTTCAAGCGGATGCAAATGAGTTACTTTGTCAAACGCTGAACCCATCAAAATAATCGGACGCATAAATCCGCGATTGCGTATATTATATATTGTCTGATAACCGCTCATTTGGTGCATGTGCGAATCCAACAGAATCACATCAAAAAAGTTACCTTGTTGCCGTCCGGTTTGCAGGCGTTCGATTGCTTCAATTCCGTTGTTGACTGTTTCTGTTGACGCTCCGGCTTCAATCAAAATTGTCGTAATAAATACCTGATTCGCAACACTCGAATCAACAACCAATATACGTAACCCATTCAACGGACGAACCGGTGCCGCACGATTTTCGTAATGAACATACTCGCCGCTCACCAGTTGCGATGCCGGTAAAACAAACGGCAACAAAAGCGAAAAAGAACTCCCCAATCGCGGGTGACTCTCAACCCAAATCCGACCGCCAATAATCTGCGTCAATCGCTTCGCCGTACAAAGTCCAAACTTCATCACCGACATATTGTACGAATCATGATCTTTTTGTTTTTCGTTATGTTTATCGTTATGTTTATTGTTATGTTTATCGTCTTGATTGGTATTTTGATTTTGTTTGTCATCTTGTTTGTTGTCGTGTTTATCGTCTTGTTTATGGAATGGTTTGAACAACGATTCCATGTGTTTTGAACTAATCCCGCAACCCGAATCCGAAACAGTTATTTTCAAATATGGCAATTGATCGGAAAGCGGCTCCTCCTCAAACGAATCAAGGAACAAATAACCCGGAATCACCGACGATGGTTTATCCTCCTCAAATTGTGTGGTGATTTGGGACTGACCCGGATGTTTAATCGAAACACGAATTTCAATTTTGCCTGCCTCCGTAAAATGGATCGCATTGTTCAACAACTCCAGAATAATGTTCATAAAATATTGAAAATGAATCAACACCAAATCAGGTATCGTATCATCAATATAAACTTGTAAATCCAAATTACGATCCCGCTTCAAATATTCACTCAACGAGAGATCAATCATTCGGAAAACATCCTTCAACCGAACCGAAGTTAAACGAGTCGGAACATGAAGCAAATCAATCGTCGAATAAATATGAATATTGTCCAAAAATCCCATCAAATCCGAACTCGTTTTATGAATATTGGTCAATATTGTTTCCAATGACGGAGATTGAGCGTCAGGTTTATTTTGATTCCGTGCCGCTTGGAGTTGCTCAATCCAGCGGGACAATTCCTTAATATGAATCTGAATCGCATCATGGACATTCTCAAGAAATTCACGCTTGTTTTGATCCGCCGAATCCAATTGACGCTGAATACGCTCCGTATCTTTGACCAACTTTTCCAACTCGTACGAATAATAACGCAGATTTTTTTCCTGCGTCCGATGCTTGAGCAAAATGATAAATTGAAAGAAAAAATAAATCAAAAACGATTCATAAAATAACGTGGGCCAAACCCGCGCAAAATAGAACGTCTGTTCCCAATCTTCACCCCAAAAATCAACCGCCAACACCGCCGTTATTTCGCCATTCTCGTTACGCCAAGGTCGCAACACCGTAATCCATTCGCCCCATTGATCCGCATACTTCTCCGTAATCGCCGACTCGCCGCTACTCAAAACCGACTCGATTTTTTGCAACACAGAAGGACTATCCGGCTTAAAAGGAAAACCGGGCGGATCCGCTATCTCCAATTTGCCCTCAATCTTCCCATCACGATTCAAATCAAGAGACGGAGAAAAACTAAGAACAATTTTCCCATTCCGATTTTTTTGAATCATATAAATTGTTGCGGCTAAATCCATGTTACTTTGCATATTTTGAAGGAACAAAAGACCCTCCTGATAAACCGGATCATCCATCGAAATGTCATACGAAAGCGAAGCATAACGCGACGGAAACTCAAAAACAAGATAATCCGTCAACACATTCAACGTCCGAATCATACGGTTGCGAGTCTGCTGAACACTTGTACGAACACAAAGAATACCAATCAAATGCAACACAATAAATATCACCCAAGCAATAAAAAACCATTGCCAAAGCCGACGCTCCCGCCTGTACAAATACGTCAACACAACCATCAACCCCACCGTTACCACAACAATAACAGTAAGAAATGTCGGAGAAAAAAATGATTGTAATAATGTCAT
>JAISQS010000235.1 GCA_031274045.1 Planctomycetaceae bacterium
CGTAGGGCGTTGCCCTACGCTATGATATTTTGCCCTTTCAGGGCGTTGATACATTGCATTGATACAGTGCTTGATAAAAGGCACGATGTAAATGCCCCACAAAAAACGAAATAATCAGTCAATTTTCGATAAAAAAAACTAATACAAAGTTCTGTGATTGCAGTTGAAAGCTGGGTTTTCAATTGTAAAAAGTGCATCATTTTGTTGTGTTCGATACTATTTTAGCCGTTTAATATTTAACCGTCATTATTTTTCGTTGCGCAAAAAACTTTATCAAAAACTTTGTAAAAAACTTCGTGTTGTTTGTGTTTTTTTGCGCAACAGAATATTTTGTCTGCATATTGGATTGTCATTAAGAACATAATTTTTATGATTGCCGACGGTATAGTTTCTTCTTCGATTCCGGTTTATAAGTTGAGCGGTGATTCTTACTCGATTGGGTTTAGTTACGGTTCGCAAGACAAGGAGAATATTCGTCGTGTATTGTCGCATCATGTTGATGTTGCTGGTTGGTATGGCGGGGTTCTTGTTGATGTGTTGTCGTTGATTATTGATGTTGGGAGTTTTTGGGGCGAGGATGGTTTGGCGGAGTTGCAAGGCATTGCAGATGGGGCGGGAGTTCCAGTTGAGAGTCTGATTTATCATAATCTCCAAAAGTACGCGGTTGGTGCGTGTTCGCATTTTGCCGGTTGTTTTTTGGGGTCTGGTGAATTTTGTCATGGTGCGAATATTGATGTTCCGGTGCTTTTGATTTTGCGTGATTCGTTGACTTTTCATTTGCAATATCGATTTCCTGTTGGCGGGATTCCTTATGTTATTCCGGGTATGGCGGCGGTATTGATGGGTATTGGCGGTTTCAATGAATGCGGTTTGTTTTTGTCATCGTCGATGCTAATTGATGCGGCGCAACCGAAACAGGTTTCGGGTAAATTTCATGGAAAGATCGTTACGGATTTATTGAGTTCGTGTGGAACGATTGATGAGGCATCGCGTTTTCTTGCGAATGTTTCCGGTTGGGGCGGCTGGTCAATTGCCGTCTCGTCGCCGCGTGAGAAACGTGTTATTTACGCAGAATATCACGGCAACAAAACGATGATAGATTCCGTCAATAACAGCTTCATTTGCAGTAACCATTCACGGCTATTCCAAGTTGATAACTCAAAAATTCCGGAACATTCGCGGATAAGATATGAAAGATTAAATACGCTGCTAAATCCGAACAAAATCACAAACAACACGTCCGGCAACAAAATTTATTTTGATCCGAACAAAAAGATAAACGAAATAGAAACAATACTTTTTGACAGACATAACCACATCAAAAAAACCGACTCAAAATTCGGCACAATGAATACAATTTTAAGAGTCGATCACGCAGTAACATTGCTCGCCGACGACAAAAATAATTACGCGATAACTCTCACAAATGATGCCGAACAAAAAAAATTCACCACAACAATTAACACGTCAGATATTTTTATAAAATAATTCAATAACCTAATACTACAAAATACTCGAACGATCCACAAAATAAATACGGCGGTTTCGCAGTGATTATTTTATGAGTTTACGCAGAGAATGCGGTTGGTTGTTAGGACATTAAGAAGGGAAATTTATGGCAGAAAATACCACTGCAAAATTAAGTAATTTGAAAAGTAAACTTGCAACTTTATTGCTCTATCGTTTAGGTGGACGCGTCGCTGTTGTTGGGTTGAAGGATGCCAATGGAGGCGACTATAAGGAGTATTGTTTTAATGAAAACATGGTATTGCGTCTTGAGGAACTTAAAAGGAATCTGGATGCGAAATCAATTGACGAAATAGATTATTGCGTAAGAATGATAAAGTATGCTCCAAACTATATCAAAGATTGGGACAAAGAAGTTACATTGGTTAATCCGAAAACTTACGTTCCATTGCGTGATCAAAAAATAGCCGCCGATTTTCTCCGTAATTACAAAGAGTATAGCCGCAAATATCCGCTTCCGGTCAAAGCACATGTACCGGATGTGTTTGTGTTTCATAATGGTTTAACTTTCGTTCCTCCGAAGCCGCAAAAGTATATTGCAGGTAAAGATTTTATTGATGGCGGCGCGTATATTGGCGATAGTGCGTTGGTTTTTACTGAATACAATCCTCGCAAAATATATTCATTTGATATCTCAGATGGTAACAGTTCTCTGTTCCACGAAACGATGATGTTAAATAAAATTGCGTCTGATAAAGTAGAGCTTGTACTTGCTGGTTTAGGTGAAACTGATAAGGTCATTCAGATAGCAGATTCAGCCCAAATTGATTCTAGCATCTACGAACAAGGAACAAAAAACGTGCAGATTCGTTCTATTGATTCTTTCGTACTGGAACGCAAGTTGACAGTGGGATTCATCAAGATAGATATCGAAGGTTCTGAGTCGTTAGCGGTACGCGGAATGATCGAAACTGTCAAGCGAGATCGTCCGGTATTATCAATCGCAATATACCACAATCCAAAAGATTTTTTTGAGATAAAGCCGTATCTTGAATCGCTCGATATAAACTACAAATGGATGGTTCGCCGTCTTTCGCCTGCAAACATAACACACATTCCGCTTAATCATAAGTCTTGGGGACTTTGTCATATTTGCCCGTTAAATGATACGTATTTATTGGGTTATCCGGCGGAGTTATCGGATGAGTCAAGTTGCAATACAAAAAATGATAGTCTAACTGAAATAGTTACCAATCAACCACCAACCAACCAACCAACCAACCAACCAACCAACCAACCAACCAACCAACCAACCAACCAACCAACCAACCAACCAACCAACCAACCAACCTAACCCAAACCACTAGGAGAATTCAATGCCTTACCAACAAAAAAGTTTTAAAAATAAAGTCGCAACATTTCTGCTTTACCACCTCACTGGCAAAGTTGCATTCACGGGAGTTCTCGATGTTTTAGGGGGAAGTTTTAAGGATTATTGTTTTGATGAGAATATGAAGAAGCGGCTTGCGGAGCTAAAAAAGAATCTCGATACCGGATCAATTGAGACGATTGATTTTTTTATGGAGATGATCAAGTACGCTCCGAAGTTTTTGGACGATTGGAACGACAGCGTTATGCTTGTCAATCCGAAATCATTTGTCCCGAAACATCATAAAGAGCTTGCCCGCGAATTCATACGCAACTATAAATATTATCAAAAAAAATATCCGCTTCCGGTAAGGTCACACGCACCGGACGTTTTTTTGTTTCATAACGGATTAACGTTATTGCCCCAAAAAGTTGTGCAGTATATTGGGGATAAAGATTTTATTGACGGCGGTGCTTATGTTGGCGACAGCGTGTTGATTCTCAATGAATATAATCCCAGAAAAATTTATTCATTTGAAATTTCCGAAGGGAATAGCTTGCTGTTTCAAAAAACAATGAAGATGAATAACATCACGCCCGATAAAGTTGAGTTAGTTCCAGCCGGATTAGGCGAAAATGATAGCGAGATTTTCGTTACTGATTTTGCACATTCCGGCTCAAATATCTACGAAAAAGGGGATCAGAAAATACATATACGTTCTGTTGACTCTTTTACGTCAGAGCGAAATTTATCGGTTGGGTTGATAAAGTGTGATATTGAGGGATCGGAATCTTTGGCTGTACGCGGCATGATCGAAACAATCAAACGTGACCGACCGGTATTGTCAATTGCAATCTACCACAATCCCAGAGATTTTTTTGAAATAAAACCATACCTCGAATCACTCGATCTAAACTACAAATGGATGATTCGACACCTGACTCCAATAAACATCATAGATATTCCGTTCAATCACGAAGCATGGGAATTTCGGCATATTTGCCTTTATGATTTCTACTTGCTCGGTTATCCTGCGGAGTTGGCGGGGGAGTGATGGGGAAGAATTCACTGGAAGGTATGTGAAGGTAATTGAAGAATATTTTTTTGAGAATACAAAAACATGACGAAATAATTTTTTTAACGCGAAACACGCTAAAAAACGAAATTCGCGAAAGTGATTTAAAAGATGTACTTATTATACTTTTTACCCTTGAAAATTCCCTTTCGCAATCGTAATAAATATGATTTTATTACCGATTTGAGCTACGGATATTGAGTCACAACCGACACGCAACAGGTACCAATTTCCCCACCCTTAATAACAACGAAGTAGAGACGCAATGCATTGCGTCTCTACAATCCGCGCCCTTATCCCCTTATTCATAATGTATTAATAAGGGGATAAGGGCGCGGATTGGGGGGTTACTAAGGGAGATGGAATAGGTAACCAGTTGCGGATTGGTTGAGACTCAATATTGGTTATACAAATTTGCACGATGACATAAAAAAAAGGAATTATCAAGTACAAAAAGTATAAACACATTTTTAAAAATCACTTTCTCGAATTTCGCGTTAAAAAAATTATTTCGTCATGTTTTCGTATAATTTGACTGTTTCGTATTCTCAAAAAAATATGTTACAAAGATTCCGATTATAACGAAAAAAATGGATTTACCTGATTGGCGATGATCTCGTTTGCTAACAATTAGCATTGTGCGTTATTTTACGTCAAGGTCTGCCGCTTGAAAAAACGATAAACTTGTGAAGCCATGTATTTTTTACGCTGTCATTGCGTCTTGTTGAGTAGCCGAATATCTCCTTTAACTTGTTGACTAAACGGATTTTGTAGCAACAGTGTTTTTTGGTTTTGGCTTATTTTGATTACGGGTTTCGATAGTTTGCGTGGAATGAGAAAACTGTTACGGTGAAGTTGAGTTTTATGGTATGTTGTGTATGTGGATTCGCGCGGTAGTGTAATGGATATTGCTAAGGGACAGAGAATTTTGGATTACTAAATGAGTATTTCTGCGAAGCGGCGACATTTGGCAGTATCCGTTGTGGGGGCGAAGCCTGCCGCCTATACCGGTTTCGGTATAAACATGGAAGTTTCGTATGCGAAAAATAATATTGATAATATTTTTAGCCTGTTTGGTTGTGCTGTGGTCGCAGATTATCTGCGATTCCATTTCAGCACAATCATACTCTACGCCACAATATCCCAACCTCACAACCACCCCAAACTCACCAACTTCAGCACAACTCATCAACTCTTCCAACTCCGCCTCACCATTCGATAACCCAAATCCACAAAACAAACAACTCCAAATTGGAGGATACCCGAACAACTTGAAAAACGATAACACCTCGCACATCACAGCTACACCCGCAAACCAAAACATCTTGCCAGCCGCGCCGACAACAAACATAAACGCATTCCAATATCCATACACAAATCAGACTCCAACAACACAGACTCTAACAACCGACCCAAACCGAATTGCAACCGCTCCAATTGCACCGAATTCTGTTGCGCCGAATT
>JAISQS010000239.1 GCA_031274045.1 Planctomycetaceae bacterium
AGGGCGTTGCCCTACGCTATGATATTTTGCCCTTTCAGGGCGTTGATACATTGTATTGATACAGTGCTTGATAAAAGGCACGATGTAAATGCCACACAAAATCCGAAATAATCAGTAAAATTTTTATAATCAATCTTGAGTCTTATATCTATTCGCGCAGTGCAATTCAAATACGTGTCATTAGTATGCCTGCATTCTTTGGTGTCTAATTTCGTCTTCTTTGGTTTTCTTTTTCAAATGCTCTTGACTTCAAGGGGGCTGTTGTTATCATAAGCCGCCTGTTTCAAAAAGATGTTTTTTGTTGATGTTGTGTAGCGGCTGTTGTTGATGTTGTGCAGCGGCTATTTGGGCAAAGGAATCTTTTTGAATTGACAATTAAACTGAACTGGTGAACACTCACTAAACTAAACAGGTGAATATTCACCAATAAACTTTAAATTTACGAAAGAAAAAAAATGCGTTTGAAAAACATTATTTGTGGATTTGCTTGCTTCTGTTTATTTCTTGGTTCGGTTGCCAATGCTGCCGAATCGGATTTTAACAAAGGCGAATTGCAAGTCCGAACACTTACAGTTCCGTTTCAAAAGGACTCGGTTAAACATTTTCGCGTCCAAGCTGACGGCGACTGGAAACTCACGACGGATTATGATTGGATTGACCTTGAGCCGTCGAGCGGTGCAAAAGGCGAATTCACCATCACCGCGAAAATCAAAGCAACAAACAACGAACGGAACGGCAATATAAAATTGACAACTGCCGGTTATTTCGGTTGGATTGGTGCTGCGCAAGTTGACGAAACGAAATATTACCGCGATGGCGATGTCTTGCAAATTCACAAGGCAAACCCGCCGGAAGGTAGAAAACCTATTCCGATTTTCGTTATCGGTGATGGTTGGGATATGAGTGATTTTAAGAAGGGGGGAATATTTGAAACTTACGGCAGAGGTCTGTATAAAATTTTCTCCAATGTTGATGTTGTCAAAAATTTCAACGAGTATTTTGACTTCTATATATACTTCTCCGAATCGGAACAACGCGGCAAATTCGGATTCAATCAATTCGGTACAACTTCAAGAAGTGCGACTGATTTTGGGAGAATGGAGATGTTTTGCCAAAGGTATCTGAAAGAGATTGATCATCCGAACGCGAAGGAGACGACTTATATTTGTGCGTCGAATGCGGCGGTTGGCGGGTTTGCTCTTGATGGTAAGTTTGCCATTCTTTCTAATCCGTCGGGGCAGCCGGGTAGTTATGCTTATTGGCTTGTTCACGAGTACGCGGGACATTGTCTTGCGAACATGCCGGACTTGTATTTACGCGGCGGTTGGGTTGTTGACAAAGACTCGCCGAAAGCCAAAGACCCCGTGACAGGTCGAATGCACCCGACAACATACAACAAAGGCACCGTCAAAGATGTCGTCAATATGGTAAACAACTTCACCCGCGAATGGGCAAGAGGTTACGACTGGTATATTGATTGGTCGGACGATCCCAAAGAAGTCGTTTGGAAAGATTTCATCGGCAAGCCGGGTTATAAAAACGTCGGAGTTTACCCAACAGCATTCAACGCAATGTTCGCAGGATTTTACGGACCGGAAAAATTCGAAGCAATGCGTGAGTTGGATCATCTTTGGTATGGACTTGGTGTTCGTATGGCGGTTTGGAATAGGATTCTTGAGCGGAGCGGAGTCAAGAATGAAGGCGTACCGAATTGGCTGACGAATCCCGATGCCGATCATCCGCGCTCCTTGAAAAGTTTCAAGGAATTTGACATCAAAAACGGATACAACAACGACGGCAAGCACGTCAACGATTTTGTTGAACATCCAATCTTCACTGCGAAGTATTGGGTTGAGGATGATTATCTGTATCCTGAACGTCCTGATTTTGAAGGGGCGGAGGGGAATCCGGAAAAGCGTCCTTTGGTTGTTCCGTTTCCGGCGTTGTTAAATTTCGGCAATGACGGCGGCAAAGAAGCTGTGATTGTTACGTCAAATAAGGCGGAGTGGAAATTGGAGAGCGGCGCGGACTGGTTGAATTTGTCAACAACAAGCGGCAAGGGGAACGGAACTTTTACCGTCGAAGCAAAACCGGGTAAAAACCGAACCGCCACAATAACAATCACCGCACCAAACGCACACCCGCGAAAAATTACAGTAAAACAATAAAGAAAGGTAATATATCAGCGAAATATTTTTTCTGGAAAAACTGCAATTGTGGTAAATAATTTTCCTGACTATTTCGGATTTTGTGTTACTGATCGCCCTGAAAGGGCAACATATCCTAGCCCGCCGCAACGCGGCGGGGTACGATTTTTCCAATATCCATCGCCCTGAAAGGGCAACATATCCTAGCCCGCCGCAACGCGGCGGGTTACGATTTTTCCAATTCCCATCGCCCTGAAAGGGCAACATATCCTAGCCCGCCGCAACGCGGCGGGGTACGATTTTTCCAATATCCATCGCCCTGAAAGGGCAACATATCCTACGATTTATTTTATATTGCCCTTTCAGGGCGTTGGATATTAAAAATTCACGATTCCCACCGCGTTGCGGTGGGCTGGATTATGTTGCCCCGTTGGGGCGTTGGATATTAAAAATTCACGATTCCCACCGCGTTGCGGTGGGCTGGATTATGTTGCCCCGTTGGGGCGTTGGGAATTAAAAATTCACGATTCCCACCGCGTTGCGGTGGGCTGGATTATATTGCCCCGTTGGGGCGTTGGGAATTTTATTGTAATCAGGTTGAGTTAATGCAGATATTTCACTGATGTATTACGTTTTTTCTACAGAGTTGATGTATTTCACTGATATATTACATAAAAACAAAAAAAATTGCCAGTTAATTTCTGGCGAAAGCCATATATTACAAAAATTGGTTGCTGCTACTCGCCATTACCTCTTTATTGTTGAATTATATTGTTTCAATAAAATACAGTTTTTTGTCTTTCGTATACAATGATGATGTCATTAAATCTTGTTCGTTCGCCGCGTCCTAATAGGTCTTTTTGGAAGCGTGTCAAGAAATTTTTGTTTGATATTTTTTCGTGTTTTTCGTCTGATCCTCTTTTGCGTTGTCGGTATTTTTCTGTTGGCGAGCCGAGACGAGTCACATCAAGCAAACCCAAAGACATACTCGCACAAGCCGGCGAAGATGAAGCAGCACTGTTCCTACAAGATATTGACTATGTGATATTACATCGCAATGTCCGTTTTGCTGACGGCGAGATTGACATCATTGCGAAGGACGGGAGTTCGTTGGTTTTTGTTGAAGTCAAAACAAGAAGCTCGCTAAAATATGGGCAACCATACGAAGCCATAAATCAAAAAAAACAACAACGCATGCACAAACTAGCAATAAAATTCATCAGAAACCTAAACCTAAAAAAAGTAAATTACCGTATTGATGTCATCTCGATTCTTTGGCTAAAAAATCTACCGCCGGAAATAAAACACATAAAACACGCATTCTAAAAATAGAAAAAATTATGTGGAGTTGTGTGAGATTTGAAATTGACTGATTATTTCGTTTTTTGTGGGGCTTTTACATCGTGCCTTTTATCAAGCGCTGTATCAATGCAATGTATCAACGCCCTGAAAGGGCAAAATATCATAGCGTAGGGCAACGCCCTACG
>JAISQS010000248.1 GCA_031274045.1 Planctomycetaceae bacterium
ACAAGAATCCATACACGTTTCCATTGCTTTTATCAGAATCATAAGCGATGAACAATTTTTTGTTATGAACTTTTTCTTGAAAAATAATGAAGATATGCGAAGCGAAATCTTCGCAATTACATTCTGAATAGTCAGAAGTATGCGAGCGTAAATACCTCTTGGCTGCTTGGTGGATTCGCCCTTTACTGTCGTATCCCAACAACTCGGTGCAAATTTTGTCCCAAACCTCTTCCCAACCATTGTCGAGGTCTTTAATTTTTTGTAAGTCTTCTTCGGTTGGCAAGTATGAATCTTTTGGCATCGGATAATAAATTCTGAAAGTATTGGACAAAAAACGGGTAATAGTGAACGAAAAACAGGTAAGCTGAAAAGTTGAACGTGTCAACTGAAAGTTGAAACGACTTTGCTGATTTTAACAAAAACATTTTCGTCTGCCAGTACCATTCGTTATACCACACAATTTTTTTGAGAATACAAAATAAACGAAAGATAATTTCTAAAAACTATTTTTAACGCGGAAGGCGCGGGAATACGGAAAGTGCGGAATATGAACTTCTGTCCCTTCCGCTTTGCTGCGTGTTTCGCGTTGAAAATAAATTTGTTAGAAGTTGCCGAAAAGAGCTGATAGCAAAATTTATTTTTCATTCTCATTTTTGCGAACGTATAAAAAGTCTGAGGCAAAATTCTAATTTGTTTGTCAGAGTTCTTCTTTGTGTTCCTTATGTAAGGTGTCGATAAATTGTAATTTTTATTTTTAATTTAACAAAAACCGAATTTTATGTATAACGATTTTGCTTCACAAATGTATAACGATGATTCTGCTTCAACTTCATCTGCTAAACTGTATCTTGATTTCAGCCGTTACGCCGATGGTTATACCGGACAAAACGGACGAGATTACGAATCTTTGCGCTCTCAATTACAAGCATTGCGTCGAAAATACGGAACAGAATTCTTTCCGAACTATAATGCGGACAAGGAAGATATTCTTGATTATTTTCAAGAACATTTTTTTCCTGATGGCTTCATGATGCCGCTGTTTGTGAGCAATCTTTCACTTAACAAATACTGTCGGTTACACGTTCGTCCGGCACAAATTTTGCCGCATATTGAAGACGAATTGCCGTCAGATTTGACGCTTATTTTGTCGTGTGGGTTTAATGGACTTTTCAAGTCTACAAACGGTCAGGTCGCTAATCCAATTCTTTACGTTGACAAAATTATCGATAGCACTCATTCTGAGAAACGTAATTTTGAAACAGAGATCAATGTACAAATAGTTACAGAAAGCGACTTGGCTCAACCTTGGACTCGTATTGATAATATTATCACTCAGAATTTTGTTGAGTCCCTTCCGCCGATCTCGCAACTCACAAAACAAAAATTAAAAGATTGGAATGATTATCTGGATTGGAAAGAACGGTACGTGAAGTCACAACTCGTCGGCTTGCAATATATCAACGTAAAAATAATTGATGGTTATTTACAATTTCTCGTTGTTGCGGAATCGGAACAGGATTACCATAACAAGTCGCGTATTTTTCGCAACGATAATATTATGGCGTTTGATAAATCTTATTCGACGGATAAATGGAATTTTACGTTCAACAAAAATTTTTCTGCAAAGGGCATCGAACTAGGCGATGTTGACATGAAAAATGTAAATAAAAAAGTTGAAAAAAATGACATTGCCGGAGAATTGAAAAACGACATTCCATTCAAAGAACCTTATTTTGCCAAAGTCTGTTTTGCACTTAATGAGAATATGCAGAACGATTTCGATCCAAATAAGTCACAAAAACTGTTAGGACATTTTCCACGACAAGGTTTTCTTGCTCCTTCAGCAATCGGCGATTTAGCATTAATAAGACGGCTTAAGTCTATGTTACGTAAATTGGAAGAACAATCGGGTTATGCGCCATTTCTTTCTTCATATTTGTTTGATATGACCCAAGCAAGACAACCAAAACGTTTGGTAGCGGTTACAGAATGGATGAGTCAAGATTTGAATGAAGATCAAAAAGAGGCGGTTCGCCGGATTGTTTCGGCTCCGGATATTGCGTTGTTACAAGGACCTCCCGGAACCGGTAAAACAACAGTGATTGCGGAATCAGTTTTTCAATTTCTCAAGCAAGGTAAAAGCGTTCTCGTTACGTCGCAGGCAAATCTTGCGGTGGACAATGCGTTAGAACGGTTGGCAAAAGACCCGTCTATTCGTGCAGTGCGGCTTGGCAAAAAAGGCGAAACGGAAAGTCCATATCATCAGAACAATGCTCTCGGAACATATTACAAATCAATTGCCGCAAATTGCCGCACGAAAACGCTGGATCGTTGGGATGAATTAGATAGACAAAATAATCGTTATGAAAAATGGCTCGATGATACAGGTCTTGTTTGGGCAGACATTGAAAATCTACAGCAACATCGTAACGATATTGAGAAGGAATTGAACCAATGCAAATCGGCAATCCAAAAAATCCGAGAGCAAGAACAGCAAGCGGAAAAAGAAAAGCAAATCCGCAATTCATTGATGTTCTTCGGTCAACTCTTGGACGGAAATACCGCCAATGAAACTATTGAATCAATCGAAGTTTTACCCTCAACAGCGTTGCAAACTTTTTTTGAAAATATTGTATTGCCGGTTATGAAATTGTGCAAAATTGGTATTCAACTTAATACCGATTGGCTGCAATTGGATTATGGTACATTAGAATACCGTTCCGTGTGTGCTGTACAAATAATGAAGGCATGGTTGAACTTGCTCAAAGAAATACCGCAGTTAGAAGTCGAAAACGAACGTCTCAAAACGGCAACAAGAACAATTTTGTCACCGGAAATTACTAAAAAAATTGATGCTCTTGAACAACATAAAAGTGAATTGGAAGACAATTTGACACAAGATAATCTTGCCGAATTTAAGCGGATCAAAGAAGAAATTAAAGCAATCAAGCAAAAAAATAACGCGAATATTGATACGGAATTTTTTAAACGTGTTTTCAATTACAACGAAGCGTGGAAACCTTTTGTTCTTCCGCCCGTCCAACCAAACATATTACGCTCAATTATTTCGTCTATTACATCAACGAGACCAAATAGTACAACAGAAATACAACAAAAGGATTTGATGCAGACCGCAATTAACACTATCAAAGAAGTTCATCAGCAAGTTGAGATAGGATTAAAAAATGTCCGCTGCGATATTGACCGTTTTTTGTGCCAGCCTGTTTCAGAAAATAATTGCGCAACGTTAATTCAAGAGGAAGCACGGAAATGCCAAGTCCAAACACAGAAACTTGCCGAAGTCAATTTACAGATTCGTGATAAGCAGGCAATACTTTTACCGATGATGAACGAAGAAGGAACATATACAAGCACTGCGGATTTTCCGGTGTTGCGTCAACGTATTGCAAAACTTTTTGCGGATACTCAATCGCAAATCGAAAATCAAAAAGCGATTCGTACTGAGTGGCAAGATATTGTCAAAGATTGGGTAACTGATTTGGAAAATGAAAAAACTTCAAGACAGGATAACGATGGATATTCCAAGAAAGCGTTTATTGAGTCCTGCAATGTTATTGGTGTAACTTGTACTGAAAACGTGTGGACGTTAACGGATGCCGGGCATGTACGGTTTGATGTTGCGATTATTGACGAAGTGAGTAAAGCGACACCGCCGGAATTTTTAATGCCGATGTCGTTAGCGAAAACAACAATTCTTGTCGGTGATCATCGGCAACTCCCGCCCTTGTTCAAAGAAAAAAACGGAAACAATTATTCGGATAGTAATTCTTTTGAAGAAGTCCTTGCAGAAGCAGAAGAGTTGCAAGATAGCGAATCTCAAAACAATCAACTCACGCCGGAAAATTTTCAACGGTTTGAAAAAATGGTTACAGCATCGTTGTTCAAAGAACATTTTGAAAACGCACCCGAATCACTCAAAGTTTATCTTTGGACTCAATACCGAATGCACCCCGATATTATGAATGTTGTCAACCGTTTTTATGACAACCGGCTGCAATGCGGTTTGACATCCGACAAAGTGAGCGTCAGTCGCCAGCATCTATTAACGTTAAAAAATTCGCAGAATCAGATTTATTTGACTCCCAAACAACACGCTGTTTGGATCGATTCAGAAAAAGACCCGTTTGGCAGACCATATTTTGAAACTAAAAAAGGAAACGGTAAAACGAATCATTTGGAAGCATTGCTTATCGCAAAAATGATTTGCGATATGGAACTTGCTTATCGACAACAAGGGTATGGAAAATCTAAACCCAAAAAACAGATTGCCGTAATTTCATTTTATGGTAAGCAACTTGCAGAAATTCGTAATGCAATTAATACGACAAAAAAACAGATGAAGATCAACGAGTTCGCAGCTATTGCGGTCAAAATCAATACAGTGGATCGATTTCAAGGACAAGAAAGTCCGATTGTGTTTGTCAGTATGGTACGGCATCCGCAATGGAAATTATCAGCAAGAGCAAACACGGCACAATACGAACGAATCAATGTTGCGTTTTCGCGGGCGCAGGAATTACTGGTGATTGTTGGTTCGGCAAAGACGTTTTTGGAATATCCTGTCGAATTGCCAAACTTAAATAAGCCGGGTAAAACGAAAATCGATGTGTATAAACAAATTATTGATGAGATCCGTTTTAAAGGCAGTTTCCGTGTTGCAAACGAGGTAATAAGAAGTAACGAATGGCAACAGTTGCACACGCAATCGGCTCGTCAATCAACAGGGCAATCATTCCAGCCGCAATCCAAAAGATATTTCTCGCTTCACTCTAACCCTCAACAAACTTACTCAAAATGATATTGATCAATAATTTACAAATTGGTTTTCCGATCCTGTTTTTTGGTGACGTGCAGGTTCAATATACCGCTCCGTGTATTCCGACTGCCTTTGAGAAAACACTTATCAAAATATGTAATAAGTTTTCACAAGACGATGGATACGGCGGAGTACCTGTTAAACGTTTATTTAACGATATTCTCGGTGCGCCCGATTGTGACGCAATGCTCAAACAGACAATTGATGAATTAAACGCCATCAATGCTATTCGTTGTTTCAAGAATACGGACGAGTTGGACATGATTTTGTTACGTGATTTAACATTAACAGAACGTGGACAACGTTTGCAAAAAGATGGAATTCTTCAAGGTGTTGCGCGGACGCGTCAAATGGAATTTTATTTTGACCCGATTACAAAAGAATTGCAAACCAAATTATTCGGTACGAGAACAAAACCAAAATATGCCGTTGACGAAACCTATTTTATGGAGCAATTTCCTGAACAACAAATACGGGAATATTTGGAACAACAAAAACAAAACGACAACGATTCACAACTCACACTGAAAACAGTGATTGATTCGGTTACAAACAATAACAATCTTGATGTTTGTTGGAATTGTGTTTTGGCAGAGGTTGAATTGCAAAAAGGACAGTTAAATTTTTCTGTCAGAAATGCAGAATACAGCACTTATATTAACAGCATGGCAGCGGAAACTGTTTTTGAAATGTTTTTAGCAAAAACTTTTTCGTTGAGATCAATGACATCTCTGAACATGGAAATCGCAATGTTGCCAAGTGAAGAATTTGAAAAGTTACAAGAGTCCGAATGGAAACCTGCGGGACAAGTTCAAAATTTGAGCCAAGAAAATTTGCGAAGAGTTCTTGTACGGTTTTCACATACAGAGTTGGAGTTAATAATTGCCCTTAACAATACAGAGGAATAAAAATGAGTGAATTAGGAATTTTTGATTTTTTAGGTTTTGGTAACAATCCCAAACATCAAGCGTATCTCGAACGTCAAGCCCGCCGCGAAGCGAATCATCACGCTTATCTTGAACGTCAAGCTCGCCGCGAAGCGAGTCACCGTGATTATCTTGAGCGGCAAGCCAAACGCGAAAGAAGGCAAGCTGCATGGGAAGCAAAACGTGAAGCGAATCGACAAGCGTTTTTTGAACGTGTTACAAATAATGTTGCTCGTTTGCGCGAACAGTACGAGCAACGTCTTGCCAATTTACAACAGCAAGGATTAGAACAATATTTGCCGAATGAATTTGCAAGTATTCGTGCGCAAATTGACGAACTTGACATGTTGCTTCAAGATGATGATCCCGAATCCGCTCGCGATTTGAGTATGCAAATCGGACAAGAAATCAGTCAACTCAGTGCAATAGCAAGAGAAGCCAAAAGGGAGTTTGACATAAAAGAACAGCAAAGGCAACAAGAACTCGCCGCAATGAAACAGCAAGCAACAACGGAATTAGCACAATTCATACAATCACAATTGAACGAAGTCAATGATCCGATTGAAAGAGATTTTGCGTTCAATGAATTGAAGAAAATCCGTAACGAATTTTTGGGACGCTCTGTGAATACAAAGGAACTAAATGAGATCAAGATTGATGTTTTGCGGCGGGTTGAGACAATCCGAAAAAATGCCGCAGAACAAGCAACCGCATGGAAAGAACGTAAGCAAAAAGAAACACAAAAAGAATCACAACAAGAATTCATTCAACAGATGAAACAAAATATCGAAACAGATCGGAATATAATTCCGGCTGACATTCAGAAAGTATTGGCGCAACTTGATGCGTTGAATCAATCGACCTTGACTAATGAGGAAATGCAAGCAAGTATTACGGAGACAACGGAAGCTGTTGACGAAGCGGTTGCTGATGAGACGGTGCGGCGCGAAGTTGTCAAAGCGGTTTATGAATCGCTGAACAAAACAGGGTTTATTGTTACAAATCCAAAACGCGAACAAAACGGAAAAGACGAAGTCGTGATTCGGGCAACAAAACCAGCAGGATCGCAAGCACAGTTTAAGGTCACACTTGACGGACATCTCGAATACAAATTTGACAATTACGAAGGCTCCAAATGTAAAACCGACATTAAGAATGTAACGGATTTGCTCCAAGACGTGTATGGAATTGAGTTGAGTCATAAACGGGTACTTTGGGAAAATCCCGATAAAATAGCAAAAAGTTCAAAAAACCTGCCGACAGACGGGAATGTATGGACAACCGAAAAATAAAATAGACAATTGCATTATGCTCAGTTTGAACAAAACGGCAAATACAATAAACCGTTCTTTAACCGTAACAATAATTTTAACCAACACAACAATAATTTTAACCAACACAAAAAAACTATGACAAATTCAGATCAATTTGACAATAACTTACAGAATGATATTGTGTCCAAAAAGGAAAAATTTGACGAGCTTCATTTTTTTCTTGATGAGAGCGGGCAATTTACTGAAAAATCCGATATCAATCTTGTCGGCGGTGTTTTGCTGTTTGGACTATATGATGGCAAAGTTCAAAACGGAATCCGCCGAGCTATCACCAATGCACTCAAAAAAATCAACGGACAATATCCGCAAGATTTACACTTCTATGCTTTTCGCGAATCAGCTGAAGAAATGCGGCAGGCAAAAGAACAGAAAAAACTACTTTGCAACTCACTTCACCACGAACTCGAAAATTGGCGAAAACAAGAGAACGTTAAAATCTACGGAATTTTAATCCGGCATCGGCAGGATATTTACTCGGAGACATCCGGTATTCTTAACGAAAAAGAAGTTGATAATCGTTACATTGCAATGCTGTGGAGTCTTATTGAACATTCTGTTTTTGTCAACAAAAAGGTTATCAGCCGATTGAATGACAATGCCAAAATTCATTTACATATTGCCAACAGAATGTTTGTTTTTCCAAAAGACGAAGCCAAACGTGAATATTTACAATCACTCGGTTGGCAAGTTAGCGACGACACAAGAGGAGAGGATAACCAATATGCCGTTACAACAATTATCAATGAGGATGAACTTCGCGGAATGTTTCGTGTCGCTTTGAGTGATCGTTGGCAAATGTCTAAATTAGAACTCGGTGAAGTTGATATACAACGACTTCGTTATAACAATGTGCGAAGGGAAACAGAATCAACAACTGCCTTGTATCTTGCTGACTTGCTGCTTGGTGTAGAGCGTTCGCGGATTATTCGATACAATCAAATTATTGTTCAGCCAACGTTGCCGATTCTTGAACAACTGGATTATTCGCCTCATTTGAAATTCATTACGAATTGTAAATCTCAATTGCTCTCCGGCGGTATTGAATCGGTGTTATCGAATTTGGAAGATAATCCGATTGATCCCAATGATTCCGGTACGGATGATTTGATTCCGTTGTTGGTTGAATATTACACGCATTCGCCGAAAACATTTCATCGGTTATTTATGAAAGCATCGCAATTTGTCGATCAGCCAAATTACCGTCAGCAAGGTCTTGACATTTTAAAATTGCTCGAATTTGTTTATCAAAAAACCGGTCAACGGGATTTGTTATCTGAACTTTATTCAATCTTAATTCCGTTTTCTGTTGCGAATCATTCCGGCGACACGGAAGCGGCGAATGAATTATGGGAACGTTATCTCGAATTGGAGAATCAACTACCGGCACTGGGCAATGAAGCCGGACTTACGATGCAAGCGGAGTTTCGTTGCCGCCGCGCTGTCAGTCTGACGGATCAATTTCAATTTGAAAAAGCGGAACAGATATTGGTTGATATTGGTACAAAGGCTGAACAATTTCAAGAAAAAATGGCGGAGATATTCGAAACAACAGTTGAGCAGTTGAATCGCCGTCCGCTTGGTATGTGTTACAGCACTCTCGCGCAAGCCTGCGCATTTCAAGCAAATGATTTTGATAAACGCACACTTGCGGAGAGCCTTTTTCGTAACGCATTAAATTGCTTTACCGAACCGGACGATCAAGAGCGAATTTGGGTTTATCTTGCTCATCTCGCTTGTGATTTTCCCGAAGAATTACGTTCGCTGTGGGAAGAAGCACACGTCAATTTCTTGCAATATACAGGCAATATAATTGATGGGATTGAGAAGCCATTTGTTTTGGCAGCATATATCAAGGGCATGTATGTTTTTGGCAACATAAACGAAAAACGACAATGGGCAAATGACCTCAACCAGATACTTGTTGATTACTCAAACGATCTACTCAACAGGCATCCGTTTGGTTTGATTTTACAAATGACGGCAATGTTAAATGTATCTGTTTTTAATGAGACCGGAGAATCCGAATACAAGAAAAATGCAAATGTATTTTTTTCAAAAGCGGTTCAAAGTTTAGCTTCCGGTGAAAAATTATTAAAGACGCTTGCGTCGGCAGCACAATTACGAAGCGTTCTTTTTGCGCTGGAAACAGATGCGAACAATGCCGGAAAATTGGAGTTATTACAAAATACAATTCGCTCTGTTGCAAAAAAACTCAGCATCGTACCAACTTCAGACAACCCCATCGAACAAGCAAATCAACTCTTGTCAAATATCCGTTTCAATTATTGGTGAGAGGAATTTCAGATCATCATCACGTATTCAATAACGTGCCGACATAAAATAAAAACATCCTTTGAAACCGCGAATTTATTTTGTCAGAAAACTGAAATTTGATACTTACTATTAGTGTCCCATTAAAATTTACGTAATATATCAGTGAAATACTTCAACGCTGTAGAAAAAACGTAATATATCAGCGAAATATCCGTCCTTAACTCAACCTTATTACAATAAAATTCCCAACGCCCCAACGGGGCAATATAATCCAGCCCACCGCAACGCGGTGGGACTTGGGAGTTATTTATAATATCCAACGCCCTGAAAGGGCAATATAAAATAAATTGTAGGGTATGTTGCCCTTTCAGGGCGATGGATATTGGAAAAATCGTACCCGCCGCGTTGCGACGGGCTGGGGTATGTTGCCCCTTGCGGGGCGATCAGAAACACAAAATCCGAAATAGTCAGGAAAATTATTTACCACAATTGCAGTTTTTCCTGAAAAAATATTTCGCTGATATATTACGAAAAAACAAACCTTATTTACAACCTGATTTTCTTACAAAAACAACCTTAGTAGCCAGTGAATCACCCACAGACATAACCTTATTACCTTATTTTAACTGTGTAACCTAATTAATAAGGTAATAAGGTTGAAATT
Source organism: Planctomycetaceae bacterium (assembly GCA_031274045.1). Classification (GTDB taxonomy): domain Bacteria; phylum Planctomycetota; class Planctomycetia; order Pirellulales; family Thermoguttaceae; genus WRKP01. The sequence goes on from JAISQS010000248.1 coordinate 10,036, forward strand.
TTTTATTGTCAATGGCTACTAAGGTTGTTTTGTTTAAGAAAAATCAGGTAAAAATAAGGTTGAGTTAAAGACGGATATTTCGCCGATATATTACCTTTTTTTTTTTAACTTTAAGGAGTAAAAATGACTCAAAAAACTAAAACCGCTGCAAAACGTATTGGGATTAAATCTGTCCTGTTGCACGGAGACGATCAAGTTACGATTACAACTTTCGGCAAAGGTAAC
>JAISQS010000252.1 GCA_031274045.1 Planctomycetaceae bacterium
GCCCTTATCCCTTATTGTTTGAGTCGTGGCGTGACCGTGAGCTTTATGCGTAACGAATAAGGGGATAAGGGCGCGTGCGGTGGAGCTTCGTTAGTTATTAAGGGAGCAGGAAACTGTTACCCAGTTGCGAATTGGTTTGAGTAATGTTGATTGGTTTTTTATGCCATGCAGGGCAACAATTTATCGTAACACGCTTTTATATTTTGTTTTAACGCATCAACAAGAAACGATAAAAGAGCCCATTGATATATTGAAACTGACCCGCAACCGTACATTACATAGATAATAGATCAATTATATAAATATTTGAGTTGTTCCTTGTTGCTGACTTGTTGGATCGATTTAACCCAACCCAAAGCTTTGAGCTGTTAATTTTTTCTTTACCCCCCCACAACCAATGTTGCATCAAGAAAAACATACCGAGCAATCATGTTTGAAACCAAGTCAACAACACCCATGTTTCAATAGCGATGCTCATAATAAATTCGGCAGAATCCATTTGCCCGTAAGCCACGCTTGCAATATCCAATGCCGCTACTGCATCCGCTCACTAAACTCATCCGAACAACGCCCCGGCGTAGCCAAAAAAATATTACAACCACCACAAGCCGTCGGAATTGTTGAGCGGGCGTTGCGTTTGTGTCCTGAGATCAGAGTTGTTGGTATTGCCGGCCCCGGTGATGCTTTCGCCGACAACGCGGCTATCGATACACTCACGATTGTCCACAAAAAATTCCCGCATCTGATCAAATGTCTCAGCACAAATGGTCTGCAATTGTTGGACTATGTTGATCGGTTACCGGCTGTTGGAGTTCAGACTTTGAGTGTCACCGTGAACGCCGTCGATCCGAACATACTCTCAAAAATAATTTCGTACATTAAATTTGATAATCAAAAAATCACCGGCTCGGCTATGGGCGAAATTTTAATTCATCGACAACTCGCCGGTATCAAACAAGCCGCACAACTTGGCATCACCGTCAAAATAAATACCGTACTTATCCCAAACATAAACGATTCACACATAGAGGATATCGTTTACGCCGCGCGTGAATCCGGCGCATCAATCTACAACATCATCCCACTCATCGCACAAGGAGAATTTCACAACATCACTCCGCCAAATTGCGACGATTTGAAAAAAGCAAAATCAACCGCTACCCAATACCTCGAAGTCTTTGAACATTGTAAACATTGCCGCGCCGATGCCTGCGGCGTACCCGGCATAAGCGATTTTTCATCACAACTATACCAAGACAAAATGGAAACTTTCTCACACGGATAATAACCACAATTTTAATCAACTAAACATCAACCAAACCACGTTACATACTCGTCGTACTTCAAAATTCACGTTTCTGATTTCGCGCAATTCGCGATCAAAATTAAAAACATGAAATCGATTTTTTGAGATCGATCTTTTTTGAGATCGATCTTTATCGTACAAAAAGTATGACATTAACAAATTCACAACTTCCTGATGTTGTGAACAACTATCACAGCTTAAACCATCTTACAATAAGAAAGGTAAAGTAATGGCTAAAAAAATTAAGCAAATTGCTATTTACGGCAAAGGCGGTATTGGCAAATCGACCACTACATCGAACATAAGCGCGGCACTTTCGACGCTTGGCTATAAGGTCATGCAGTTTGGTTGCGATCCTAAAAGTGATTCGACGAATACATTGCGAAACGGTCAATATATTCCGACAGTTCTTGACACGATTCGTACCAAGTCGAATGTTAATGCGCATGATGTTGTTTTTAGGGGTTTCAACGGTATTTATTGTGTTGAGGCTGGCGGACCTGCGCCGGGAGTCGGCTGTGCCGGACGCGGTATTACCACTGCCGTCCAATTGTTCAAACAGCAACATGTATTTGAAGAACTTGATATTGATTTTGTCATATTCGATGTTCTTGGTGATGTTGTCTGCGGCGGGTTTGCTGTTCCGATTCGTGAGGGGATTGCGGAACATGTTTTCACTGTTTCGTCGTCGGATTTCATGGCAGTTTACGCGGCTAACAACTTGTTCGCAGGAATAAAAAAATATTCCAATGCAGGCGGGGCGTTGCTCGGAGGCGTTATCGCAAACTCGATAAATAAACCTTACGCAAAAGATATTGTTGATGATTTTGTCAAACAGACAAAAACGAAAGTAGTCGAATACATCCCGCGCTCTGTCACCGTAACTCAAAGTGAATTGCAAGGAAAGACAACAATTGAAGCCGCACCGGATTCAGCACAAGCAAAAGTTTATCTCAATCTTGCCAAAAAAATTGCTAAACACGAAGTATCAAAAACACCGGAACCGCTCACGGTCGAGCAACTCCGAAAGTGGGCATCGCAATGGGCAGATCATTTGCTCGCACTCGAAACAGGAGCGATTGAAGGCACGCACTCAAATATTTAATCAAGTAAGATTGCATTATCGTTGCGCAAAATTATCAACACGCAATTTGTGTTTTTTGACTCACGGTGCTTTTTGGCAAATTACCTTAAAAAGTAAGGCGATCTGCTAGTGTCATAACTTTTTTGACATTATTTATTGAGAAATATTGCCCGTCAAAGAATACCGAAAAAATGCAGATTGCGATCAACAATACAAGGCGATAACAGCATCAAAATTATTTTATGCTGTTGAGCAAGTTAAAAGAAAATAAATGAAAGGAAAATAAATTATGTCAACAGAAACGTTGAAGCCGAAGATCAATCTTCAGGTTGCGGATTGTGAGACGCGTGAGCAGCGTCTTGGTACGATTATAGGTTGGTCGGGCAAGGCATCGGAGCTTTCTGCGTTGTCGAATAAGGCGCGTTGCGGCGGCGGAGGTCGTCGTGAGTGTGCTCTTTGCGAGATCAAGTCGCCTTTTACGCAAGGTTCGGTTTGTTGTGAGCAGATGGTTGAATGTCAAGCGGGCAATGTCCGCAATGCTGTTCTTGTGCAGCATTCGCCGATAGGTTGCGCTGCCGGTCAACCGATGTACAATTCGATCTATCGCAATGGGCTTGCGATGCGTGGATTACCTGTTGAGAATATTTTGATTACTTGTACGAATCTTAATGAATCGGATATGATTTTTGGTGCGATTTATAAGTTGCACCAAACGATTCAAGACGTTTATGAACGTTATAAGCCGGAGGCGATATTTGTTTCTACGTCGTGTTCGACGGCGATTATTGCGGATGATATTGAGGGTGCGTCGGCGGAGGCGCAGGAGAAGTTGGGCATACCGGTTATTCCGCTTTATTGTGAGGGGTTTCGGTCAAAGCATTGGAGTACCGGATTTGACGCAACTCAACACGGAATTTTGAGACAGATTGTGCGAAAGAATCCGACGCGGAAGCAAGATGACTTGATCAATGTAATCAATCTCTGGGGGTCGGATGTTTTTTCGCCGATACTTGCGGAGTTAGGTTTGCGTGTGAATTATGTTGTCGATATGGCAACGGTCGAGCAACTTGCTCAACTTTCTGAAGCGGCTGCGACAGTTGGTTTTTGTTATACGTTGTCAAGTTATTTGGCGGCGGCTTTGGAGCAAGAGTTCGGAGTGCCTGAGATCAAAGCACCGCAACCGTATGGTTTTGCGGGGACGGATGAGTGGCTTCGTGAGATTGGGCGTGTTACGCATCGTGAGGATAAAGTTGAGGCGTATATTAAAAAGGAGCGTGCGGCGGTTGCGCCGCGGTTGAAGGAGTTGCGAAAAAAATTACGCGGAGTCAGGGGCTATACTGCGACGGGTTCGGCTTATTCGCATGGGTTAATTTCGGTGATGCGTGAGCTTGGTGTTTCGGTGAATGGTTCGTTGGTGTTTCATCATGATCCTGTTTATGACAGTGGTGATGAGCGTGAGGATTCTTTGAAATATCTTGTTGAAAATTACGGTGATGTTCCGCAATTCCACGTGAGCAACCGCCAACAACATCTCTTTTACGGAATACTCAAAAAGACCAAACCGGATTTTATTTTGATTCGTCACAATGGGCTTGCGCCGTTGGCATCTCGTCTTGGGATACCTGCTGCGCCGCTTGGTGATGAGCATATTGCGATTGGTTATCGTGGAATTATCAATCTTGGTGAGGTGATTCTTGAGGTACTTGCGCACAAGAAATTTCATGAAGATTTGGCGGAACACGTTACTTTGCCATACTCAAATTGGTGGCTCGAACAAGACGACCCATACATCCTCGCAAAACACCCCGAACTAATCGAACGACAAGCAAAAGTATAAAACAGCGAGCATGAATCTCGTTGATATAAAAGCGCCTGATTATTTCGTTTTTTGTGGGGCTTTTACATCGTGCCTTTTATTAAGCACTGTGTCAATGCAATGTATCAACGCCCTGAAAGGGCAAAATATCATAGCGTAGGGCAACGCCCTACG
>JAISQS010000255.1 GCA_031274045.1 Planctomycetaceae bacterium
GTAGGGCGTTGCCCTACGCTAATGTAGAGACGCAATGCATTGCGTCTCTACTTTCAGGGCGTTGATACTGCGAATAAAAAACACAATGTAACACCCCCACAAAATCCGAAATAATCAGGAAAATTTGTAATATATATTTGGAGAAATTTGGCAACACATTAGTAAAACAAACCTTATTTACAACCTTATTTTCTTACAAAAAACAACATTAGTAGCCCGTGAATCACCCACAAACATAACACCAAACCTTTTTTGGCACGCAGACGACGCGGATTATCAAGATATGCGCAGATTTTTTTATAAATGCCTGTTCTTCTTCATCTGCGAATATCCTTAAAATCTGCGACATCTGCGTGCTAAAATTTGATTAGAGCGAATATTTCGCTGAATACATTACGAAAAATTTCGGTTCAAAATTTCGGTTCAAAAATTCAATTTATAAATTTAATATGCAAATAAATGGTTTTGAGATAGAGCGTTTTGGAATCTGGTCTGGTTTGACGGTTTCAAAATTATATTCCGGTATCAATGTTTTTTACGGAGCAAACGAAGCCGGTAAATCTACGATAATGGAATTTGTCCGAGCAGGTCTCTATGGATTTGACACAAACCGCCGTCAATACGCTCGCCGAAGTTGTGTTGTCGGCGGCTCGCCGGATGCGGAAGTTGACCGTGATGGGAATCCTTTGTATGTTGTGTCGGGCGGGATCTTGAATCTTGAATCGTCGAGCGGCAGTTATAGTTTAAGACGACTCTTTCACCCTGACCGCGACGATAATTTTGAGACAGTCGAACTCAAAAACGCAAACGGCGAAAAAGAAGGAACACAACTACTACGAGTTCTTATCTCCGGTGTTGACGAACAGACTTTCAACAACGTCTTCGCTATCGGACTCGACGAAATACAACGGCTCGGAAGCCTAGACGATACTGACGCAGCAGATATGCTATTCCAACTTAGCGTCGGAATGGAACGAATCTCCATCGTCGATACAATCAAAGAACTCACAAATAAACGAAACAAAATATTAAACCAACTCGAAAACGAAAACAAACCATCACTACTAATAAAATTACTCGACGACAGAAAAAGAGTTATTGACGAAATTGATAACTCAAAATTACTCACACGCGAATACGTAAAAATAAGAGATGAACGCCGAACAGTTGACCGCTCAATAACAATCCTCGAAAACGAACTCGATATACTAAAACGAGAAAAAAGATTATACGAAATCGCAAAACACATCGAACCAATATGGATCAGAAGAAATAAAATAAGACACGAAATCGACCTAATGGGAAACATCACCGTAGTCCAAGATGAAACAATTCAAAAACTCGAACAACTCACAAATAAACTCAACGAATCACGAAACAACCTGACCTCACTAAAAACAGAATACCAAAACGCAACCGCCAAAATCAAAACTCAACCTGTCAACGAAACCTTGCTGAAGTTTGCGCCGCGTCTTGAGGTTTTGCTTGATGAAGAGCCGAGAATTTTTGAAATCGCGTCACAAATAACATCAATTGAAAACGAAATAAAAAAATTAGAATCACGTATAGAAGATGAGGACAATTTAATCAAACGCGGCAGACGTTCAACGTTATTGACTTCGCATCACGACGACCGACCCGTTATCGGAAATCAAATTGAACTCGAATCGATAAACACGATCTCAAACGCAAATTCACTCTCAAACTCAAACATAAATCTGAATATTGCGCTGCCGAAAAATCCTATTGCGGATTATCGGATTCAGGCAAGTGCGGTCTTCAAAGCGAAGAAGCGGCTGCATAAACTCAAGGAAGAATACACGGATATTTTGGGGCGGACGAAGGGATTGGGGGAGAAGTTGAAGCCGGAGTTAACTAGTCGTAATGTTAGCAATCTTGCCGAAGCGATTGAGCGGGCGAGAGAGCTTTCGGCTAACTTAAAACGCCGTCAAGCGGTATCGCAACGCCTAACAGAGATGACACAAATTCATCGCGATTTGCACCGAGCGAATGCGGTTCTGGTTCAGAATCAAACGATGTCTTCGTTGCAAGTTGCGGTTATTGGTTTGATTGGTATTGTTGGAATGATTCCGGCGGGGTTGGCGATGTTTGAGTTGATGGGAGTGCGGGCGTTTAGTTCGTCGGTTCATCCGATTTTGGTTTTGTTTGGAGTGATAGTTAGCGGCGGTGCGGTTGCGTATAAATTCATTTCGGAGAAAACGAATGCGGGTAAATTACGGCAGAATCAGCGGCAACTCGGACATCTGATTTCTCAAATTGAACACGCAAAACAGGAGGCGGCGGATATTGATGCATCTTGTCCTGATGTTGGGATTGGTGCGATTGCCGGTTCGGTTGAGACGAGGTATCGCGAAGCTCAACAAGAATTGCAATTACTTGAAAAATTGTTGCCGATAGACGCAAAATATCAGGAAGCAAATCAACAACGAAAAAAACTCGAATCAAAATTGCAAGAGAGCAAAGAACGACTCGCAAGTGCAACGAAACGATGGAAAGAATGGTTGAAGTCGGTCGATTTGCCGGTCGATTGGCAGCCGTCGCGGGTGCGGGATTTAGTTGAGCGGAGCGGCAACGCACAAGATTTAAGGAAGGAACTGGAACGATGTCACGAAACACTTGATCAACGCACAAAAGATATGCACGTAATCACGGATCGGATTGATCGGCTGACTGCGGACGCGGGATTGACGTTTGCGGATGGGGTGAGTTATGTGGAGATTTTGCGAGAAGTAAAAGAGATGCTGGATGCGAATGATGTTGCTGTCAAAAATCGGAAAAATTTAATCGCCGGTTTGCGACCGTTCAAGAAAAAACGACGCAACGTTACAGCGAGCGTAAAAGAAGCAAAAAACGCGATTGCCGATTTGCTGAATCAATATAAAGTTAAAACACCTGACGAACTCCGCTCGCTAAATAAATTGCATCAAAAACACCGCAAATTATTACAGCAAGAACAAGGCATACAACGCGAACTTGACGCTGCAATCGGCGGCTTTTGCGCAGAATCTGTTGTTGCGGATATTTTGGAGCCGAGAGTTGCGAGGAAATTGCGCAACGAAAAATCGGACGAACAATTTGACGGAACGATTGCAACGAAAAATAATATTGAGACAGACAGCCTGTATGAAATTGATCGTGACGATACAACCAATATTGAAACAGACGACACGGCAGCTTTTGACATCACGACAACAACCGCGTCCATAAGCAGCCAACTTGACGAGCCGAAAATTAAAACGTCAACGACAGATTTCGTCAAAGATGGAGTTGTGCATAATCAGCATAATCAGCTACAAAATCAACAGAGTCAAAGAGGCGGAGACGGCGGTGGATTGGTTGGTGATGAGTTTGGGGTTGGTGGTGAGTTGTTGCCGCTTGGCAGGTTGTTGGAGTCGGTGTCGGGTAGGATTGCAAGTTATGAGGAGAGGTTGCGTGTTGAGATTGAGTTGCGGGGCAAGTTGGCGGAGCAGATGCGTTTGATCTCGGAGGATCAAACGTTTTTCAAAAAACAGCGTGAGTTGGCTGTAATTGACAGGCGTATTGCGGATGCGAAGTTGGAGTGGCAGACGTATTCGGTCTGTTGCTGTATGTTGGACTCGATACGCGAAACCTACGAACGGGAACGGCAACCGAAAACGCTTGCGGAAGCGTCGGAGTTGTTGCGGCAATTAACAGAAGGAAAATACGTGCGGATTTGGACTCCGCTTGGCGATAGGACATTGATGATCGACGACGCGGCGGGAAATACTTTCGACGTAACATGGATTTCAAGAGGAACGCGGGAGATGTTGTTCATCGCGATTCGGCTGGCGTTAGCGTCGGCATTCGCACAACACGGTTCGGTATTGCCGATAATTCTCGATGACGTGTTGGTAAATTTCGATACGAAACGCTCAATGGCAACTGCAAAACTACTAATCGAATACGCAAAATCAGGTAAACAAATTTTTGTCTTCACTTGCCACGAACACGTTTGCAGGATATTCCAAAAATTGGATGTTCCGGTAAGAATCTTGCCGCCGACAGATAACCCGTCACAAGCAAGCAAAGTACTACTCCCAATGTCCATTCTAAAAAAACGAGAAGCAAAACGAAGAAAAGAACTCCAACAATTAGCAATAAGCCAAGCAAGAACAAAAATACAACAAGAACTAGCAAAACGTGAAGAACAAATACGAAAAGAAGAAGCAAGAAAAGCCGAAGTACAAAGAATGATCCTACAATTACAACAACAAGCAACCGCCGCAATCACCGTAGATATGGATAGAAAAGAATTACAAAATCAATAGAAAAAATATCCGCTCTAATCAAATTTCAGCACGCAGATGACGCAGATTTTAAAGATGGCTCTTTTATCGTTTCTTGTTGATGTGTTAAAACAAAATATAAAAGATTGTTACGGTAAATAATCGCCTTACATTGCATAAAAAAACAATCAACATTACTCAAACCAATTTGCAACAGGTTACCAGTTTCCTCCTCCCTTAATAACCAACGAAGCCCCCCCGCACGCGCCCTTATTCCCTTATTCGTTGAACATAAAGCTCGCGATTAAAGTAGTTATCCGCAAGCCAAATGCTTGCGTTACCTTCTTCACCACAACGCAAACAATAAGGGATAAGGGCACCTGCGGGGGATGGGCGTGTGTTATTAAGGGAGGGGAAATTGGTTACCAGTTGCGGTTTGGTTTTGCAAAAACTATTTTATTACTTCATGTTAGTACACCAACAAACAAATATAAAAGAGACTTGTCCAAAATGTACAGATGTCCAAAATGTACAGACACAAATTTTAGGAGAAAAGATCATGAAAAAAACTATTTCAATTTCGATTTTTAACAAAATTTCGGCTAATTTTAAGGGCGAAATCCACAATATTAAAAGAGACAATGGGGATTGGATACGCTGTACAGATAAGATTTATTTTAAAAATAA
>JAISQS010000268.1 GCA_031274045.1 Planctomycetaceae bacterium
GGAGCTTCATTGTTATTAAGGGAAGGGAAATTGGTTACCTGTTGCGAATCGATTAAGACTCAATATTGGTTGTACAAATTTTCACTGTAAATTTATAAAAGAGGAAATTTCAAGTGTAAAAAGTATATCAGCGAAATATCAGCTCTTATCAACCTTATTCATAACATTATTTTTCCTAACAAAACAACCTTAGTAGCCCATGAATTCCCCGCAAACATAACCTTATTACCTTATTATTTCCAACCAATCCGTTCTATGCTTTCGCGTTATTACATTCCGTTAGGAATGTATCGCTCGGTAGAAAATGAGGCACCCACCGAGTCTTCGCATTCCGTAGGAATGCAACCCTGTGACTTGACCAATGGTAGCATTTGCGTAATTCGGAATGCGGAATTAGGAATTAGGAGCAATATCTTTAATTCCGAATTCCGAATTCATAATTACAAGAAGTGTGAACTTCATTTTCTACCGAGCGATGCAAACCTACGGCTTGCGAAACTGATATATTACATATAATGAAATCCATCTGCGTAAATCCTAATAATCTGTGTTATCTGCGTGCTAAAAAAACGATAATCCCACAAAACCCGAAATAATCAGGAATTTTTTTGTAATTTGTATGAAATCATTTTTTGTGGAAGAAGAGTTGGTTGGTAGTTCTCAATTAATGCAAGGGGTGCGGAAGTTGATTGAGCGGGTTGGTGGTACTGATTCTGCTGTTGTGGTGCTTGGCGAGACGGGGACGGGGAAGGAGCTTGTGGCGAGATCAATTCATTCGTGCAGCCAACGCCGCGAGAAACCGTTTGTGGCGGTGAATTGTGGGGCGTTGCCGGAGGGGTTGATTGAGAGCGAGTTATTTGGTCATCGCAAAGGGAGTTTTACGGGCGCGGATGTGAATCGGGTTGGGTTGTTGGAGGTGGCGGATGGCGGGACGTTGTTTTTGGATGAGATTGGTGATTTGCCAAAGGCGATGCAGGCGAAATTATTGAGGTTTCTTGAGAACGGCGAGATACGCAGAGTCGGGGATAACACAACCACATTTTGCAATGTCCGAATAATTTGCGCAACGTTAAAGAATCTGGAGTCAATGGTTCGTGACGGTGAGTTCCGTGAGGACTTATGGTTTCGGATAAATACGTTTGTTATAAGGTTGCCGGCGTTGCGTGAGCGGCGTGAGGATTTGCCGGAGTTGATATTTCATTTGGTGCGTCGGTGTCGTCCTGAGCTTGGGGTTAAGTTGAGCGATAAGGGCAAAACGATTGCAGACATCTTTACAGAGCGGGCTTTCAAACGTCTGCAAAATTACGATTGGCCCGGCAACATCAGGCAGTTGGCGAATACGATTGAACATGCGTTGGTTTTGTCGGATAAGTTACCGTTGGATGTTGATTCTTTGCCGGAGACGCTCGACGCAAATCTCAATAACAAAAAAAATACCGTACAAGATATCACAATCCAAGACCGCGATGCCGACAACCGACCCGAAGTTTGCAAAGATGCCCTAGACTCAAATGCCGCCCTGCCCGCCCTAAACCAAAATCAAAATCAAAACCAAGACCAAAACAAAAAACAACCGGAAACACAACTCCAACCAGAAGCCCAACCACAAAACTCACTAGAAATACTAGCCGCAAACCTAACCGCATTCAACCCAAAAATACAAGAACAAACAAACCAAAATAACCCGCCCTCACTAAGAGAACTAGAAACCCAAGCAATCATCGCCGCCCTCCAAAGAAATAACGGAAACAAAGCAAAAGCCGCAGAAGAATTAGGAATAAGCCTAAAAACCCTCTACAACAAATTAAATTTGGCAGACATAAAATTTTGAAAAAGGCTCTTTTATATTTTTTTGTTGGCGAGCTAACATGAAAGAATACAAGAGTTTTTTGCAAAACTGAACCGCAACTTGTGACCAATTTCCTCACCCTTAATAACAACGAAGTTCCCTCCATTACGCGCCCTTACCCCTTATTGTTTGGGTTGTGGCGTGACCGCGAACTTTATCTGTAACCAATAAGGGGATAAGGGGGAGTGGTATGGTGGTTTCGTTGGTTATTAAGGGAGTGGGAAACTGATAACCAGTTGCGAATTGGTTTGAGTAATGTTGATTGGTTTTTTATGCAATGCAGGGCGATAATTTATTGTAACTCGCCTTTATGACTTATTTTAACACGTCAACAAGAAACGATAAAAGAGCCTAGCACATTATCTTTTGCGACTCATCCTGACCGTTCTGCCACTGACCAAAAGAAAAAAATATTTCTCTCATTACGCCAATCTCCGAAAAGTTTCTCCGTAACGAATTGCCACTTCCTTGATTGCGTCGTCAATCATCTTTTCATGGTAATATATCAGCGAAATATATCCGCACTCATCAACCTTATTTATAACCTTATTTTTCATAACAAAACAACCTTAGTAGCCATTGACAATAAAAAAATATCTACCTTATTACCTTATTAGGTTACACACTTAATAAGGTAATAAGGTTATGTTTGTACGGGATTCACTGGCTACTAGGTTGTTTTTGTAAAAAAATAAGGTTGTAAAATAAGGTTTGTTTTACTACAGTGTTGCCAATTTTCACTGATTATATTACGAAATTCGTATTCCGAATTTTCCGTCTTCCTGCGATTTCCGCATTAAAAATATTTAAAATTTGGGCAAACATGTATTGCAATTTTTTGCAAGTTAGAATATCATGCGCAGCAACTTGCTGTGTTAGCAGGTTTAGTTGTGGCGAGTTTAAATTTTTTTATGACAAATTTGAATCGTCTGTTTAACGTCAGTGATTTATCGTTACAAAAAATGATTTGTGTTGTTCTGTTGTTCGAAAGAATGACGTGGTATTTTTTGAGCGGCGATAAATTATTTAACATTTATTACATTTGTTCAAAATGTAACAACAAAAATTTGGGAGAAAAGATCATGAAAAAGACAAATTCAGTTTCGGTTTTTAACGAAATTTCGCTTAATTTTAAGGGCGAAATTCAAAATGTTAATTTAGGCAGGGGGGGGGGGGATACGTTATCAGAGTAGAATTTTTTGTGAGAATAAATTTTACATTTCTGATTGCTCTTCCAAAAAACATCTTCCGTTTTTTGGTTTTACTCTTGTTGAGCTTCTTGTGGTGATAGCGATTATTGGTTTGTTGATTGCGCTTCTTTTGCCCGCTGTACAAGCGGCGCGCGAAGCCGCAAGACGAATGCAGTGTTCAAACAATCTCAAACAAGTCGGTTTGGCGGTTCACAACTTTCACGACACTCAAGACGGAATTCCGTCGGCGTTCATTTTTTATCCGGGGAGAATGTCCGCTTTTGCGTTGATCTATCCGTACATGGAGCAGACGGCGCTTTACGAAATTCTTTCCGCCGGAAATGGTACGGGAGCTGGTATTGATCGTAGATTGAATGCCGCATGGTGGCAATCTTTATCCGAACAACAGCAGAAAGGTTTCGGTTCTGTTACGGCGTACAAATGCCCTTCGCGACGAAGCGGATCACAAATCACCGCCGACGGCAACAGATCCGGTGAAACAACAAATACCATTCCCGGTCCTCTCGTTGATTACATCATGTTGGGTTTTTCACAGAGTACCTCTGAGGATATGCAACATCTTATGACTCAGAGTTCTGCCAAATATCATACCGGTCCGTTCCGCGTTGCCGAAGCGACGGTGAATATCACGCAAGCACAAAGCGGTCAGAATCCGGAAGACGGTGTTGTTTCCTCATGGAAACCGAGAGACACGTTTGCCTGGTGGTCGGACGGAACATCCAATCAGATTACGTTTGCCGAAAAACATGTTCCAGCGAACCGGTTGGGAATGTGTAACTTCGGCGTAACCGGTAAAGACCGTGAATACATGGACTGTTCCTACCTCACCGCTCTTTATGGCGGCGCCAAAACCAATTGTCTTGTGGCCAACATCCTTAACAATATGCAGGGTAATAACGGAAAGTACAACTCCGATTATTCCGTAGCCAGACCTATCCCTAATGCTATCAATTACGGCGGCAGCGGTGATGGGTCCGCCGTAATGTGGAAGGAGTACGCCATCGGAAGCAGTCACCCCGGTGTGTTCAATTCCGCTATCGGCGATGGGTCTGTGTCATCAGTCAGTAAAACGATTTCCGTCAGAATTATTAACTGCCTGATTGACACCAAAGATGCCAATGCTGTTTCTTTGCCGTAAGTTACAATATTTATTAACCTGTCCGTTGATACCGAAAACTTTGATGGATTTTTTATTTTGGAGAAAAATTTATGAAACGTTTACTGATTCTATCAGGATTATTTTTGACGCTGTTGATTTCCGGTTGTGGTTCCGGTCAGGTCAAAGGAACCGGAACGGTGAAATATGACACCGGCGAACCGGTTCCGTTTGGAATGGTTATTTTTTCCACCGACACAAACCAATACACCGGTGAAATCAAAAA
>JAISQS010000465.1 GCA_031274045.1 Planctomycetaceae bacterium
CAAGGGACAAATTGTGAAAAAACCTGTTTTTTGTCTACCTAAATCACCCAATCTCCTCAAATTCAGTTTTTGAACAAGTCTATCGTGACTTGTTTTGGGTTGTGGAACAAGTCTAATATTCCAAATTCATCTTGATCTGTTTTTTGGAAATTGTTAGACTTCGCTCTGTTTGTGTCGGAGGCTTGATTTTTCTTGATTGGGCTTTTGATATTTTTTCTGTCAACCGTGTTGGTGAATGTTTTGAATTGATTGCAATTGACATTTTGTTTGCGTTTGCCGGTTTATTTATGCGAAGCCGGTTTTGCGTTTTTGAGTCAACGAAATCAATTGTACGTCATGCGTATCGAGGTAAGTAACCCCGACAATCACATTGCCCGCACAGAACCAAATAACACTAAAACTATGCAAAACAATTTTTATCGTAACGGGATTTTTGCGCTGCTTTTCGCGATCGGTCTGATTTGTTCAGTGCCGCAACAATCTCTCTTTGCCCAAGATACTAAGACCGATCCGCAGTTGCTTACTGCCTTGAAATTTAAGCCGCTTCAGAAGGATGTCGAATATGACATTCCGACCGATGCCGATGTTCCGCAATGTAAAATCAGCATCTACGATAACAAACGCGGCTATATCGTCACCGGCGTGAACAATATTACGCTCCGCATTTTTGTTGATAACAACAGCGACGGCAACATCGATCAATGGTCATACTACCGCAACGGAATCGAAGTATATCGCGATGTCGATACAGACGGAAACCACAAAGCAGATCAATTTCGTTGGTTGAATCACGGCGGTACGCGAATCGGAATTGATATCAACAACGATTTTATTATTGACTATTGGAAAAATATTTCGCCGGAAGAAGTCTCGCGCGAAATCATCGCCGCCGTCACAACAAACGATACCGCAAGATTCCTGCGAGTTACTTTGTCAAATGATGAACTACAATCACTAGGTCTCGGCACAAACTTGAACGATAATGTTGCAAAGAAAATTGCGGCGTTGAGAGCTGGTTTTGACGAATCCGTGAAAGCGATGAATTTGAACAACAAAATGCAATGGTATCAACTCAACGCAGGTTTTCCCGGAACCATTCCGGCAAAAACTAACGGCAACGCGATTGATTTGACCGCATACGAAAATACTGTTGCAACTGTCGGAGACGGCAAAGAAACAAGACAGATTTCAATTGGAACGATTGTCAAACTTGCTGATAATAATTGGCGCGTGCTTGATGTTCCGAAGTTATACGATGAGTCGGGACTTCCTTCGTACACTTTTATTCCGCCTGCCGCACTGCCGCCCGCAAGCACACAACAGACAAATACCGTACTGAATCTCATCAACGAATATCATAAAATTGCGGCAACTATTGATGCTTTGCCCGCAGAACAACGTCCGGCACAACACAAAAAAGCTGTGATACAAATGTTGCAAATCATCAAATCGTCCGAGACCGCTGAAGACCGCGAATTGTGGATACGAATAATGGCAGACGAAATCATGCAAGCAGCACAAGACCACGAATTTCCCGAAGCCGAAGGTTACATCGAACAAATTTATAAATCAATCGCAGACGATAAAAACGATGAACTCGCAGCATACGTCCGCCACAGGCAAATAATGATCGAACACTACTCAAGCGTACTCGATGACGTTAAAGCATACTCAAAATGGATCGAAAACCTTGAAGGATTCGTTACCGACAAAAGATTCGAAACAACAGAAATCGGTCTCGACGTAATGATGCAACTCGCAGCAAACCGCGAAATGTCAAGCCGAACAATTGATGAACCTTTGAAATGGTACGCAAGAATCGTCGATTTAGCCGGAAACAAACCAATCGCAGCAAAAGCAAACGGCGCAATAAGACGATTAAAATCAGAAGGTCAGGCTATACCATTTCAAGGCAACGACATCAATAATAAAAGATTCGACATCACTTCACTCAAAGGAAATTACGTGTTGATCTGCTTCTGGGATAGCTACGACGACAACGCACTCGTCGGAATCAAAAGAACAACAGACCAACTCGCAAACGCAGGATTAAAAGTTGTCGGCGTAAATCTGGACACCGACATCGAGACTCTAAAACAGACCACAAAAAAACTCGGTTTGGATTGGATTCAAATATTCGCACAAGGCGGATTGGACAGCAAAAACGCAACAGATTGGGGAATACAAAATTTGCCAACAATGATCCTATACGGAAAAGACGGAACCGTACTACGCGCAAACGCCTCAATAAACGAAATACAAAATATCATCAATAACAATAAATAAAACCAGATAAATAATTCACAAAAAATAAAGGGATATAAAGGAAAGAATATACAAGTGAAAATTGGCAACGCGATAGTATACTTTTTGCACTTGAAAATTCCCATTTCAATTGCAATCACCATGATTCGTAGAGACGCAATGCATTGCGTCTCTACTACGGAATTTATCAATGCACTGCATCAACGCCCTGAAAGGGCAAAATATCATAGCGTAGGGCAACGCCCTACGATAATTGATAGTAAATAACCTTCGCCCCAACGGGGCAATAATATCAGACCAAACGGAAGTTTTTAGTTTTCAGTGTCGATTCGTTAGCGATGGGGGCTTGCGACCAACGAGATGCGTTGCTCGTTTGACTTGGGTGCAAGCCCCCTTCGCTAACGGTTGTTTTGTTTGAAAATTAGGTGGAAATGAGGTTTTGGCGTGTTGGTGAACCGAAGTTTTTTCCGCCCCATTTTGGCTTTTGCCCTTTCAGGGCGAGAGTTATTGGGGGCGATTTTTCACAGGGCGTTGCCCTGTGCTATGGGCTTGTTGCCCCGTTGGGGCGTAAAAAAATTCGCCGCAACGTTAAGACAGTCAATATCGTTTGTCGCATAGTTATTAAGGTGAGTAAAGTTGAGCGTACATCGCGAATTGGTAAAGCGTGAGTTAGTCGGGGATCAATATCGGTAACAAAATTATGGTTATAGTGATGGCGAATGGGAATTTTCAAGTATAAAAAGTATAAAAGAACCAATACGAAATTGAAAGAACAAAAAGTACATACTAATTCACCTATTACAAACAATTTGTACGTTTAACAGGAAAATATAAATGAGTCACTGTTCCTCTTTATACCTACTACGATAAAGCATTAAACTGATGATTCGCAACACTGCAAAGATGAACAGTGTCCCAACAAACATCAACGATTTGATACCTATTTGAGAAGAATGTTCCGGTCCGAAACACCCACAAGAAATATCAAGACCACCCCCAAAAGCAAACAATTGCACAAAAAAGAATAAACCAAACAATATCATTGTTACAATATACGCCGCGTCTACATGAATGCGTAAAATTAAACAGATCGCAACGACAAGTTGAATCGATGGTAGGAAGACAGCTGTGAATTGACCCAGCATCGGATCTACTAACTTGTATGCGTAAACACTGCCAAGAAAGTAATACGGATTTTCCCAGTGCGGAATCGCTGCCGCCAACATCACAATACCGAATAACCACATCAAAAAAGCATCAATGAAATACCAAACCGATTGTTTTTCATTTACTGTTGTTTTGCTTGCGGTTGTTGTTTTTGAGATTTTTCCCATTCCCGATAACCTCCTCGAAAAATAACAATGTTATTGTAACCATTAAATTTTAGGAATGATGCCACATCATCCGAGAACCCACAACCGGAACTTTGACAATATAGAACAATTTTCTGTGACTTGTCAATTCCGCGTAAAATCTGTTTACGCTCTGCGAGATTAGAGTTGATCGGAAAACTAATTGCATTAGGAATCGAACCTCTCTCAAAATCACGATAATAGCGGGCATCATAAATCACATCAGATTTCCGTTCGGCAATTATCTTCATCTCGTCCAATGAAATCTCCGGTACATCAACAGCATAATAACGACGCGTAACCTCCGCAACAGCAGAAGGATTACACAAAAAACCAATAGGACTCAAAACATGATAAGCAACCGCAACAATACCACAAAAGACGCTCAACACAACAGTCTGTACGACTAGACATTTGTAAAATTCGCGATTCGTTGAAGCACCGGAAGGTTCTTTGGCTTGCGACCAATAAAATGTTTTGTACAACAACCCGCCGCTAATAACGAGCAACGCTACAAACAAAAATTCTAACCTTGCTAACCAAATCAATCTGCCTTGTACTGGATTTTTTGAAAGAACAATTGCGATACCATCCCACTGAGCAAGAAGCTCTGCCTTTGTTAGATAAGCCATCTTATGCGGAGCATCAATAATACGAACGCGATCTCCCTCTATCCCAAGAAACGCAACCCAATGATTAAAATCGCTATCACTATTACCACGAAAATGAATGATTGCCGGTTCACTAATACTAGACAAATGATGCCATGCCATATTTCCATAACTTCTTCCATAAATGTCGTATTTTTTAGCACATTCAATCAACTCACCAGCACTGCTTCCCCGAAACGAACCAACATATTCAGGGATCAACAATTCCTGAAGTTGATATGGTTTATCAAATGCTTCTAAGCAGGCACAAAGCGAATAAATACCACAATAAGGTCCACTAACAACAATATTTTTCAAATCCGGCAACGGCTCATCCTCTGGCATTGCTTCCGCTAAAAGAAACGATGGCAATGTCAGTAAGAAAATCATCACCACAAAAACCAGTTCACTCATCACAGTTTTAATACACATCATTCACCTCCACTATTGCGAGACTTAATGTGTTTCCATATTCCCGAGCCAATACCTAACAGGAACAAAACAAATCCCGACACAATAAGCCAAAATTGTATTTCGCGAACACTAGGAACAAATCTACTGCCACGAATACTTTCCAACGCATTCTCGTCCGTCCAGGGGACAATCTTACCATCAATCCAAACATGCTTTATTTGAGGTACATCCTGCACGTGTACAACAGTGCCGTTGGGTATATGAGTCTGTAATGTACGTGGAATTTCTTCAACAGCATCATTAATGCTAAAATCGGTAATACTATACAGGTAGATTAGATTATATCCTCTTGAAATACATTCATCGCCATCCTCGTCAATATATCTTCCTTTCGGTATTTTAACTTCAACAGCGAATTTCGCCGGAAAATATGTATCCCCTGCATCAATGTATTTTTCTATTTTAAATGAATAATAGTCCAATTTGGGCGGTTTGCCCGTCATTTGAGTTCGTCTGAATGAAATCCCTTTTAATCGATATTTACCGTTAAAAAATATGAAAGTAATCTCAAGATCGCCACCATTCTTCTCAAGAAAAGTTTGCAATATGAACAGACCAGATTCACGTTTTAATTTAATTGAACTCGGAGACAACGAGCATAAATCAACAACGTTACTATCTCCATCGATGCAAATTTCACCCCACATTTCTCGCCAATTGGCAAAAAGACTTTTCAACGATGACCTATCTTTCAATTTTTTAAAATCATGAATACTAAAAACCATCAATTGAGATTTGTTTGATTCGTCGATTTCATTCAAAACACGTATATAGTAATCCTGATCCGCAACCAAACGCTCAGATTCACCTGTGTGGTCCTTTTCTTGCAAGTATGCGGATTTACCATCGTACTTAAATATCCCTGTAGTCGCACAGTAGTCTGGTTCTTTTTGTCTTTTACAATCAATCGCCTCGTGACGAAATTCAACTCTCTTTAATGAGTTTACATTAGCTTTGTAATCATTCAAAATAGTCGTTACCAATCGGCTATCATCATTGGCATCACCACACACAACACCACAGTAAATTAAAAAATTCACCAAAAAAAAGGCAACTAACTTATCGCAATTTGTTCCTATGATCTTCATACAAACCTCCTTCAATGTACACAGTTCTAACATAACATAACTAAAATATCGCACCATCAACAATACGATAACAACAAATGTGATAAAGGTAACTCATAGCGAAACAGTAACCAGCCGGACATAATTAAAAACAAGACATGGTTACGATTCTTTCCGCTATAAGTTACCATAAGTCGCATCTGATGCTATCTTACGATATAGCAACAAAGAGCACCAATGAAAATTAGTACATGTTGAAAATTTTTATCAATTTTTTGTACTATTCATTGATTGGATTACAATCGCTTGTGATATTGAATGCCTTTTCCTTGCATGCTGCATCTACACACTGCGATTCTGTTGACCTAAAGTAGTTCCAAGGCTTGGGGTTGTCAGGAAGCGTAGACCATCGCCTATAGGCTTTAGTACATAATGCTCTGGAAACTGACTGACAATCTGACGAAACAAATTCGTTATGGTCACAATTGTGCAAAGCTGAACCGTTTGCATGGTTTGGTACTTCCCTGATACTCGACAACATTCCAACACCGATAGCGATGACGATTCCGAGTGCGTAACAAAATTTTCCAAAAAGCTTCATCGTTTTCCTCCTTAACTTTTAAGGGTGACAATCGAACAACTCGGCAGGCACGCGATCACACGACCGACAATTAAATACCCCACCAAGTAAAATCAAGCGAGCATTGTAGAAAAAATAATTCATCTGTCCAGAAGGGAAGAAAAAAATTTTCTCAATATACTTTTTACACGAGAGAATTCTTTTTTAACAAAGTTATTGTAAAAATTTGTACGATCAATCTATTGTGTCTTAACGTATTCGCGTCTACCTTCCTGTGAATCATTCTGATATTATTTTGTTGATGTGTTGGTTTGTTTTTAACAAAATTTTTAACTTACTCTTGCTGTGAATTCTGGAAAACATTATTATTCGCACTGGTTTGTTGTGATTTTGTTTTGGTTTTGTTGGTTTGTTTCTTGTTTTGTCTGTTTGAAACTGTTTGTATTTTAAGGACATTTTGAGTTTATGGCGTTTAGATTTCCGCTTGAGCCGGTGATAGTAATTCGGGATAATTTTTTGAAAGAATGTCAACATGAGCTTGCGAAGGCTTACGAGGCGCGTCGGATTGTTGAGGAGACGGAGGAGAAGATCAATTCTGACTTGCAGAGTAATTTTGAGAACGGGCGGCGGATGTTGCAGGAATACGGCAAACTTGATGTCGAATATATGCTCGGTTTACGCCGGCACGATGCCTACCTAAACGCACAACTCAATGTCGTAAAACATGACCTTGCGAGAATTGACGAGGAGATTGAGAAACGTCAACTAGCCGTGACAGAAGCACACAAGGAGTTGAAAATTATTGAGAAGTTGAAAGAAAAAAAGCTGGATGAGTTTTATAAAAACGAAACAAAAAAAGAACAAATTGCAATGGACGAAGTTGCAATAATAAGAAAAAACAGAGAGGAAAAAGATGTGGGATAAATTTTTTCGGGTTGCCAGTACCGCGACCTTGTATGGATGCACGAGTACGTTTTTAGCAATGACGCTGTTATGGTTCTGCTTGAGTTACAGTTGGAATATCGATAAATCAAAACGTATAAAAATGATCGCAATTGCACAAGGTCACGACCTCGCAGCAATACAACAAGAAATCGAAGACCGAATCGGCTCAATGACATATTCCGAAATATTGGAACGAAGAGCAAAATGGCTGCAAGAAAACGAACTAAAAGATAATAGCTCAAGCGAACCGGACTTGAACCAAATAATTATAAAAGACCTCGAAGAAATAAATCGTAAAATTGCGTTGATAGATAAGAAGGAGAAGGCGTTTAAGAAACATATTGACGATTATATCGCAAGCACAAAAACAGCCGGACTAGATGAAGAAAGAGATATAATCGAAGGCGCAGAAGCAGACATGGCAAAAAATATGATACTAGGAATCATTCGGGATTTCGGAGATTGGAACCGCGTACTAACAATGATGCAAGATATGAATCCAAGAAAAAAACGCGAAATTTTATACGCAATGGAAGGCGAAGAAGAACAAAAAAAACTCATCGAAATGTTGCAAAAAATCGGTAACGGAGAACCACTCGCACCGGAAATCGAAAAAGCCGCAAATAACGCAAACCAAATTTCAGAATAATCAATAATTCACAGGAAGGGAAGTTCAAATATTCCTGATTATTTTGGATTTTGTGGGAGGTATACGCGAGGAAAGAAGCCTCTGTATCGGATATTGAAAAGAGCAAATATCATAGCGTAAGGCAACGCCCCTCGTTATACCACACAAGTTTTTTTGAGAATACAAACCATACGAAAAATACAAAATAAACGAAAAGAGTTGATGGTAAAATTTCGTTTGTTTCGCATATTTTGTTTATTCCGTATTCTCTAAAAAAATAAGATAT
>JAISQS010000567.1 GCA_031274045.1 Planctomycetaceae bacterium
AAACCTTTTTTGGCACGCAGACGACGCGGATTGTCAAGATTTACGCGGATTTTCAATATAAATGCAGTAAAACGCCTGCATAACAATTCTTTATCTGTGAATATCTTTAAAATCTGCGTTATCTGCGTGCTAAAAAAGGTAAGGTAAGGTAATATTTTCAAATGATGTTTTTGCGTTTTTTCATATTGTTGATTGTGTTGTGTTTGGTTGTGTTTGATGTTGGTTGTCGTGCGGATGGAAAATCGAAGTGGAGCAGCGGATCGCTTTTTGCAAAAAAAATTACAAACAAGCCTATCGCAAAAAAATCTACAAACGACACCACAAACAACACCGAAGAAAATCAATTTGCACAAGACTCCGACTCCCTGACTCCGCCTCCAACCGCACCAACTTCTCCTCATTTGGCATCTTCGTCCTCCTCGTCTTTATCTTTATCTTCGTCTTCATCTTCATCTTCGGCACCACTGCCTTCGGGGTGGCCCGATGAAATTTCTGTTCCTCCTGAAATTGCGAATGTTTTGGCATCGGATAATTCGGCTGACAATTCACGGCAAAATAAAACTGCCTCAAAAAACGTTGCGCAAAAAGTTGCACAAACTAAAACTACAAACACGGCAAAAAACAATAAGCACAAATTGAACGATGATGTTATTGTGCCGCCGCGTCCTCTCGAATCGCCGACAATTGCACCGATACCGCTCGAAAATGCAGGCGAACAAAACGTTGCCGATATTGAAAAATATAATCCCGACGACGAATCAAACGACAACGACGATCAACTTAATTCAAAGCGATTCGATCATCAAAAAAAGTCCGCTATCAAAACTGTCGTTGCAAATGAAGATGACACCGATAGCCGATCTGTTGTGAATGCTGCCGAGAACGGGTCGCTGTCTTTGCGCGATTTTGAAACTATTTTGATAAACGCCAAATGGCAACCGAATATTCAACTTGACCGCTGGATTGATAACGGCATGAAAAATCCGCACAGCCAAAATCCGGCATCAGCAAAAAAAAGGCGCGAAGAAATCAACAAATTAAATATGTCCGACAAAGATAAATTGAAGCACAATAATCATCGCGAATATATTGAGGGTCTGATCTCAACTTGGCGATGGTACAACCAAGAAATCGATCAATTTGTCAAACAACAACTCTCGCCAGACCAGGAATCACGCCCGAATTTTCCTGTTGATCCGAAAATTTTTCTCACCACCGACTCGTACAAAAACAGCAAATACGACACCCTACGCGCAAACGCCGCAATCCTCATGGGACGTTGCAATGATTACAGCGCAACTGAATATCTGATCGAAATAATAAAAAGCAAACGCCAAGATAATATTCGTTGCGCGGCTATTGAAACGTTGGGAGAAATGAGCGAAGTCGATTTTGAGATGCTGCTGACGTTGCTTGATTTTGAGTGCGGAAAAATTGCCGGACAAAAAGATACCGATAATAAATCTTACACAAACGACATCAATTCACGAAAATTATCAGACTCAAAAAACGCCGCCTCAGAAAATGCCGCAAAAAGCGCAACGAAAAATGTTTCGCCGGACAATAAAATCGTATGGGCGGAGTTGTTGACCGCGATAGCGAAAAAAATTGATCCCTGGGAGCATCCGTGTTTTCTTGATTCTTTTTCGTCCGATCAAGTTGAAATTCGCAGGACAACAGCGAGACTTTGGCGGATTCGTTCGCAAGCTCTATTAGATGACGAGCAGGAACAGGAACAGGAACAGGAACAAGAAAATGAATTTGACAACACAAATGGTAAGCCGAAAAATTTATCGTTGCGCAAAAAGTTACCGCAACAACTGCCAAGACGCTTTATTGTATTTGCGCGGTCTGAGGATGATTTGCAGACGCGGATTGAGATAATGAAGACGTTGGGATATTGGAAGGAGCGGGAGACGTTGGATGTGGTTCGCGGCGATTTGAATCATGCGTATTTGTCGTTGAGGTTGAGTGCGATTGATGCGATTGCGGCGGCGGATTGTGCCGGCGCGGAGCGGATCTTGCGTGAGAAACTTCGTGATTCCTCTGGAAAAATAAGAGCGAAAAGCGTGCAAGGTCTTTGCCGAATCGGTTACTTTGATGACGCTCTACAACTCGCCGACGACAAAGATCGCGATGTCAGAATTGAAGTTGCCAAAGCAATCGCATTCACTCAAAAACGCATAGCTCTAAAAATTGCGCAACGTTATATCGAAGAAGATATCGAAGAAATAAAACTCGCTGTATTGAACTCATTGGAACGTTGGGACGATATAAAATTGAGCGGTGCGATTCTGATTGAAGCGTTAAAAAGTAAGAGCATAAAGACGCGAATGCTCAGCGCGGAAATTTTGTCGGCGTATTTGCCCGCTGCCGAATCGCTTTGTACAAATAAGCATCTTGCCGGTAACGAACAAAATAAATTGATCGCAATTGTCCAAAAACAATTTGATCAATATTTTGATGAAATTGACGAGCTGCCAGACAACAAACCACAAATATCACTCGCCGCAAATTCAAACGGAAAATTAAACAACAGAACACAACAAAAACATAATCAATATAAAGATGAAATCGAAGACGACAACGAAACGGACGAAGAAACGGAAGCGGGTTTGAGTGCAAATGAAGTTAGCGATGTTGATATTGATTATGTTCACAATTTGATCAAGCAATGGACTGCGCCGGAGTTGACATTGATTCAACGTGAGGCGTTGCGTCGTCAATTGGTGCGTTATGGGGATCGGCTTATTGTGTTGATTGAGATTTTGTACGATAAGTATGATGATTTTGATTTGCCGGAGTCGTTTGATGTTGTGCTTACGGACAGCGGGGTTACGTTTGAGCAAGTGTTATTGCTCGATTCCGAAACTCCGATCATCCGTCAAAAAGCGGCAACAGAACTCGCGCGTCAAAGTAAAGTTAATCCGCATGGAAAACTTATAACGTCGCGTGTTTTAACGCGGGCTTTGAAGGAGACGGAGCCGATAATGCTTGGGGCGTATTTGGAGTTGCTCAAAAATTCTGATCATTATCGTGCGCGGATTTTTGCGGAACATTTGCTTAAATCAAAAATACCTGATTTGCGAAAGCGCGCGTGTGACGTGTTCGGCGAAGTCGGCAACGGATACGATCTCACATATTTAGCGCAACGATTAGTTGATAAGCGGCGTGAAGTGTCGTATGCCGCATTTGCGGCAATGATTGAGATTTTAAGGGGAATACATGGAAACGAATTTGAGAATGAGCGTACAAATGCTGCGGAAATTTTGAGATTGCAAATTGCCGGAAACAATAATGACCCTTTGTCGCAAGCGGAAATCGGAGCGGCAATGTACGCGCTGGGCGATGATGCCGGAATCGAAATAATTTCACGCACCTCATACTCAACCGATCCGCGCGCAAGACTGCAAGTCATAAACGTAATCAAAGCTCTCAACGATCCGAACTTCATAGCAATTCCGATTCGTTATCTTGATGACAAAGAAAATTACGTCTGTCAGGCGGCGATTGATGTTTTGCCGCAACTGGCGGGAGTTGATGAAGGAATTATTGAAACGGAAATCCCATTT
The DNA here is from genome assembly GCA_031274045.1 of Planctomycetaceae bacterium. GTDB lineage: Bacteria > Planctomycetota > Planctomycetia > Pirellulales > Thermoguttaceae > WRKP01. The sequence continues at coordinate 3,573 of JAISQS010000567.1, forward strand.
GAACATGAACTATCCCAAATACAAAGAAAAATCATCCGTTGGAAAAAATGGTACAAACAAAAAACATTGGGTACTGTCAAATAATAACTTATCCAATTTATTTTTGTTACGATTCCACTGTGCATTGTGGAATTGTGACAAATCTCTATCCTTTTTATAATGCCTATTTGGATGATTTATTGTTTTATACTTTTTACACTTGAAAATTCCCATCACAATCGCAATCAAAATGATATTGTTACCGGCAATGAGTCTTTGCCAATTCGTAGCTGGTGACCAACTTCCCAATCCCTTAATAACCAATGAGACCCCCAGCCACGCGCCCTTATCCCCTTATTCGTTAAGCATAAAGTCCACGATCAAATTTGAGGTGAATTGAATCCAATGTAGCGATGTGCTTTGCCTTTTGGCGATTCGAAA
>JAISQS010000660.1 GCA_031274045.1 Planctomycetaceae bacterium
TCTGTCAAAAAATCCGAAACAGAAATCAACAACATCGCCGCAAAAAATATCATCGAACCCAAACCGCAAAAAGGTTGGTCGCCCGACGCATAAAACCGGATAATTCACAGGAAGTTAAGTGAAGTGGTAATATATACCTTTTATACTTGAAAATTCCCACGTTTCCTACTCTGCGTTCTCCGCGTCTCCGCGCGCAACAATATTTTTTTGCGCGCGGAGACGCAAAGAGCGCGGAGTTTTATTTTTTAACGCGGAAAGACGGAAAGCGCGGAATGCGCGGAAAATGAACATTAAAAAATTTCCGTTCTTTCCGTCCTTCCGCGCTTTCTGCGTTGAAAAAATATTGAAGGTTCGATTTCAATGTTGATTCGAGAGGCGGATAAATTCCTCTGCGTTCTCCGCGTCTCCGCGCGCAACAATATTTTTTTGCGTGCGGAGACACAAAGAGCGCGGAGTTTTTATTTATTAACGCGGAAAGACGGAAAACGCGGAAAGACGGAAAGCGTGGAATGCGCGGAAAACGAACATTAAAAAATTTCAGTTCTTTCCGTCCTTCCGCGCTTTCCGCGTTGAAAAAATATTGAAGTTCGATTTCAATATTGATCCGTGAGGTGGATAAAACCCTTTGTGCATTTGTGCGTAACATTTTTATTGCGCACGAAGGCGCAAAGGTCACAAAGTTTTTATTTTTTAACGCGGAAAGACGGAAAGCGCGGAATATGCGGAAAATGAACATTAAAAATTTTCTCGATGACTTTATGAAAAGGGAATTTTCAAATGTAAAAAGTATACCTCGTCGAGTCTGTGTCCGAGTTGGAGTTTGCGTTCGTTGACTTGTCCGTTGCGGAATTGACTTGTGTTGGCAGCTTTTACGTTTTTTGATCAACGAAATTTATATGGTGTTGCGTATAGTGTGTTGCGCACACGTTTTTTTGTGTGTAATATTGTTGAATACCGGAGCTGGCTGCGGGCAATTTGTCTTTGAATAATTGCTGACCACCGTTGCTGGCTTCGGTATGTATTTTTTTGTCCGACAAATTAACACCAATTCCAACACAAAAGAAACCACTCACAACAACAAATACAAACGTAGTGGCGGTGTTGCTGTCTTGGTGGTACGAACTTCAAACCGTCCCGAACATAATAACCAATGTCCGAATCGATCTCAGAAAATAACCGTCGCCGCTCCGCCGAAGGAATGGCAAAATTACAAAAAGAAATCTCTGTAAGTGAATTTTTTGCGAAAAACCGGCACTTGCTCGGATTTGACAATCCGCGTAAAGCTCTTCTAACAACAGTCAAAGAAGCAGTAGACAATTCGCTCGACGCTTGCGAGGAAGCCGGTATCCTCCCCGAAGTCTGGATACACATCACCGCAACAGGCAAAGATAAATACAAAGTCGGTGTCCAAGATAACGGACCCGGAATTGTCAAAAAACAGATTCCGTTGATCTTTGGAAAATTGCTTTACGGTTCTAAATTTCACCGTCTAAGAATGAGTAGAGGACAACAAGGAATCGGAATCTCCGCCGCCGGCATGTACGGACTCCTCACCACAGGTAAACCAGTCAAAGTCATGTCAAAAGTATCACAACGAAAACCGATTCACTACTACGTTATCCGAATGGATACCAAATCAAATCACCCCGAAATTCTAAACGGAAACGGAGACGGAGAAGATATTCCGCCAAACGACGAAGGACGAAAAATAATCGAAAAACAAGAGATTGAATGGACAGAAGTAAATCACGGAACACGCGTAATAATTGAGATAGAAGCAAAATACCAACGCGGCAGAGGAAGTGTTGATGAATATTTGGAACAGACCGCAATTGCCAACCCGCACGTTACCATACATTACACCGATCCCGACGGAACCGAACGAACTTACCAACGTGTAATCGACCAACTCCCAGCCGAACCCAAAGAAATCAAACCGCATCCGCTCGGAGTTGAAATAGGTCATCTTGCTCACATGATGCAAGATTCAAATGAAGCTAATCCGGTACGTTTTTTTGTCGAATCATTTTCTAAAATATCGCCCGCTGCGGCGAAACAAATTTGCACTTCGGCTGGAATTGATGCTAAATTACCGTTGCGCAAATTGCAGCGGAATGATATTGAAAAGTTGCATGATGTTATCCAAGAGACGAAGTTTCCGTTGCCTTCGACAGATTGTATCGTTCCAATCGGGGAAGAGCATTTGTTGAAGGGTCTGCATAAGGTTGTTCCGGGTCAATTTTTTGTGACGGCAACTCGCCCGCCGTCCGTTTATCGCGGCAACCCTTTCCAAATCGAAGTAGGTTTAGCATACGGCGGAATGCCCGCGTCGCATCGCGTAAGTCTTCACGTGTTGGAGGAGATGTTGGGTGAAAGTGACGCGAGAACATTGCGACAATTTTTAACGTCAACATTCGACGGACTCGGAGCAGATGCCGCCGACAAAATAATCAAATCAGCCCGTTTGAGACCACGAGTTTCTCCCAAAAATATCGATCCCAAAGAACTCGCCCGCTTGCACGAATCAATGCAAACATTAAATCTGAGTGAGGGACAAACCATGAACATTTACCGTTACGCAAATCGCGTTCCATTGCAATTCCAAGCCGGTGCGTGTCTGATAACTCAAACGGTTCAGAATTTGAATTGGCGACCGTATGGATTGAATCAAGCTCGTGGTCAATTGCCGCGAGGTCCCGTGACCGTGATTGTACACTTAGCAAGCGTATGGGTTCCCTTTACAAGCGAGTCCAAAGAAGCAATTGCCGCGTATCCTGAGATTCAGAAAGAATTGCGGTTAGCGTTGCAGGCGGTTGGCAGAAAGTTTGGCATGTTTATGAAAAAGCGCGACAAAGTCATTCAAGAAGGCGAACGCCGCAGCATATTCCTGCGCTATCTAGGCGAAGTCGCAACCGCTGTCTCAAACGTAAACGGATCAGAACGAGAAGTTTTGTACAAGATGCTTGTCGATTTGGCAAGACAAAAAACTGCTGTCGCGGATGTGAAATTGGATGAAAACGGAAAGCCGATAGAAGAAGACGTACTCGACGAAGATTTCGGCAAAAACGTAATCATAAACGAACCCGAACTAATTGCCGACGCACAATAAAAGATTGTGCGAAATTGTAGTACCCCAAAAGTTGTATTATTTTTTGAGAGATAAACCTGTTCACGAATAATTGAAAAATGTCCAAAAAATCTAAAAAAATTGTCCGTAAAAATACGGTGAAAATTGTAAGCAAACAAGACAACGATAGCGAACCCAAAAACAACGCGGAAGAGCTTGATATTGATGTGACGAGTCTGTTATATCAACATGATTGGAAGATGGTGAAACATGCGTTTGATTTGTTATTTCGTTCGGTGGTGCGTCCGGTGGATGTTGCTGCTAGTCTTTTTGAGAGTCATATTGATTCCGAGTATGCGAGTCGGATTGATTTTTCCAGAATGCAATGTTGGTCGCCAGGTAATATTGACCAAGATTTGCAAGAAGGAATAGGCGATTTACTATTTATCGCGCCGTGCAAACAGACACCGGACGAACCGGAGCTGAATATGAATGTGTCGTTGATATGTGAGCATCAATCTACGGTTGAGTTTTTTATGTGTCTTCGTGTTCTTAAATCGGTGGTTCTTGATCTTGATCAATATTTGGATGACATACGTGGGCAGATTAGGCGTGAGGTTGAGGCGATGTATGAGGGAGAGGAGGTGGAGATTCAATTCAGGATACTATGGCAAAATGTTAAGTTACCTTATCCGATAGTATTCGTATTTTTCAATGGCAAGCGACATTGGAAATATAAAAAGATAAATGAGGTGATTGCTATTCCGTCTAAATTTGATAAAAACATACTTCATGTTCCGACGTTTTTTATTGATGTCAGTAAATTGAGTGAGGAGGAGCTTAATCGTGGAATGCCGGTTGTTCGTGCGTTGAAGTGGTCGTTTCGGTATGAGGCGGATGGTACGCTTGTGAAAAATTACTGGCGTATTTTTCGCATACTGTCAGAGGCTGCAAATGACCCAAGAGTAAAAAAATGGTTTTTCCAATTCGGGGCATTTGTCTTGTCCCGATACGAGAAAAATAAAGTCAGCAAAAATGATAAAAAAAAGTTTTGTGAAAATATTGAAAAATATTACGAAAAAGTAAACAATAACCCAAAGGAGGTAAAACAAATGACAACTACCCTATTAAGAGAAATAGCAAAACACCGCGTAAAACGCGGCATAAAACGCGGCATAAAAATCGGCGAAGCACGCGGTGAAGCACGCGGTGAAGTACGCGGCGAAGCACGCGGCGAAGCACGCGGCGAAGTACGCGGCGAAGTACGTGGGAAGAAAGAGGCTATTATGGAATGTCTTGCAATGCGTTTTCAAAATCCCGTCCCACAAGATATTTGTGAGAGGCTTGAGCCGTATTCGGATTTGAGAGAGCTTGATTCATTGTTTAAGTTGGCGATGATGTGTGGGTCGCTTGAAGATTTTGGGAAACGTTTAACATGATCATTTGTTGCTTGTATTGATGTCGTGGTTGTGAGTAGTACAAAGTTACTTAATTCTTATTGCGTAATTGTTATTTAGGGGAAGAACTCATAGGAAGTTAATGGACGTTTGGATTATTTTTTGAAAAAGCTGCATGAATGTTTTGAGAATTTTGTTGTAGTTTAATGTGTCAAAACAGATTTATTGGAAGATCATTTTGTGTCGAATTTATCT
>JAISQS010000714.1 GCA_031274045.1 Planctomycetaceae bacterium
TCTTTGTTGTCGGCAATAATCGAGAAAACAAATCGGGCATCAATACCCGCCAACTTTGAAACCTTAAAAGGCGGCAATTTCGCCGCCTCCGCAGGCTTATTTTGAGCAAGTACAAAAGAGGCGGCAAAAGAACTAAAAGTTAAAATTGCCAGAGTAAAAAAAATTGCACAATAAAAATTTTTAGATGTTTTCATTTTTTTGGTTTTGTGTTGGTGGTTAGTTATTTTTTGATTCTGTTTTTGGTTGTGTTGTGGTCTGTTTTGTCTGTTCTCTAACGTATGTCCTGTCGGCGGCGCGTAGGCGGTGGAGGTCAATAGTTGTTTGTTTGCCGTCTGGTTTTTCAAGAGTAACACGATTACGATTATCAATAGAAACAAATTTAGCATTCGTTCTAAACTTGCGTCTATCGGATTCCCATGTACGGTAATTCTTGTAAGAAATATTCAACTCCATCAATATCTTCACCTTCTCCGTTTCAGGATATTGCGACCGACTAAAAAGCTCCAACAACTCACCATCCGCACGAGGCTCAACAGAATATAACTTCACTATATACTCACGAGATTCCTTGAGTGTTGTTTGTTGTGTTAGACGAAGTATTCGTTGTATCGTGTATCTGTTATGGGCATCGTGCCATTGGCGTAATTTTACTTCGTGTTTGCGTTTTGATTCTTCGTGTATTGCATTTATCTGTTTAAGTTTTTTCAGACTTTCCTCCGGTCTTTTGTGAATATCTTCGCTTGTTACATCCAGCTCAGGTAAATGAATACCCCGCCAACGAGGTTGCGGCGGAAATAAACCGAACGCATCTATAAACTGATTAAAACCGGTTGACTTATCGACAGGTGTCGTGTCAATCGCCGATTGAAAAAAATCCTGTAACAAGACTAATTCGGAGACATACGACCGTCGTTGTACAGCAAAATCATTCTGAGAAATTTTCTCACGCCGATTAAATAAATCATCAAACTCGCTACGAATTTGATCCTTCTTAGATTCAATTTTATACTCATAACGTCCTACTATTCTGCGCAACAGAGAGTATTTAATTTCAAAAGTATATTGCTCAATACCAAAAAATTCAGGTTTGTAAACCTGTTCAGTTTTGATAATGTCAGCAAGCTGGTTAAACGTTATATCCTTAACATGCTTTTCAAATAACGAGTGATAAAGTTCCTGCTCTTTGATATCCTCTGCAACTAAACAAACCGTCAAAACATTCAATTGCAAAACCACAATAAAGAAAAATATAATTCGTTTCATGTTCGCATTAAATATTTTTGTTCTAAAATTTCCGCAAAACGGCACCGACAGGAACGCTGGTATCCTGCCTTGTCATACAACACAAAATTTTTTGAGAATACGAAGCAAACGAAAAATACGACATAAACGAGATGTTTATTGTCAACAGATTTTACAGATTATACAGATCAGTTTTGATTAAAATAAAATCTGTTAAATCTGCGCAATCTGTTGACAACATTCTTCTTTTTTTGTCTCGTATTCTCAAAAAAATTAAAAGTTGCTTGTCGAAAAAGTTGTGTGGTGTTGGTCATAAATCTTCTGCTGTTGGTTTTGTTTTTGGCGGGATGGATTTTATCCAATTGCCTTCTTCATCGATGATGAATTTTTGGAAGTTCCATTGAACCGGTGCGTCGGCTTTACCGTTGTATTTTTTTTCTGTCAGCCATCTGTATAACGGATGAATATCATCACCCGTAACCGAAATTTTCGCCATCACCGGAAACGTTACGCTATATTTTGTTTGACAAAATTGTTTGATTTCTTCGTTCGTTCCGGGTTCTTGCTTGCCGAAATTATTCGCCGGAAACGCCACTATCACAAAATTATCGTTGCGTTTCGCCTCATATAATTTTTGCAAATCTTCATATTGCGGAGTTAGACCGCATTTTGATGCGACGTTGACGACCATGATTTTTTTGCCCTTTAGTTTTTTCAAATTAAACTCTTTACCATCAATATCTGTAACAGTGAAATCAAAAAACGACTGCGATGTCTGCTCGGCAATTTTATTCAAATCGTTTGTTGTTTTTTGGGGAGCGGCAATTTTCTTTGGAGAAAATCCGTTGCCGTTGATCTCTAACTTGTAAAAACCCGGAAACGGCACGTGAGCAGACACAAAAAACCAATCCTCCTTCACCGCTCTCAATAATAACTTTTTCCTCACGTCAGCCGCGCCCTTTTTATCTCTGTCATAAACAGACGAAATTTCAGGATGCGGAAATTGCAAGTCAGCACTATGCAATAAATCACCCGCAATAAAAACCTTCTCAACATCACCGCCGCCAGCCTTTTTTGACGACACAAGAAAAACAACATGACCGGGCGTATGACCAACAGCATCAATCGCAACTATCTCCGGTAAAACAATAGTTGTCTTCTCGTCCGGCACTATTATTTTCAATTCACCATAAGATTTGATTGCTTTTTCAAGAAAATTTTTATTCGTTTGATTCCAAAAATTAAGCTCCTTTTGAGTAAGCCAAACAGACGCATTCGGAAAATTTCGCTTCGAGTTTGTAAAAAGACCATTGATGTGATCGGAATGAGTGTGCGTCAAAAGAATATCACTTACATCCGCCGTCTTGATCCCCGCAGCAGCAAGATTCTCCAGCAACTTATTACCGTTGCCCGTGTCAACAAGTATCGTCTTCGCACCCTTCCTAATCACGAACGCAGAAATACTGCTTGGCGATTTTCCATCACGCGTATGCCGCGCAAGCATCTCATCACTTGCATCAGGAAAAAGCGAATTAGCCATCGAATTGCTGGTGTCCTGAATCGAATAAATATCAATCACTCCAACACTGAATTTCGCAAATCCAGCGTCATCCGCAAAAATATATGTAGTCGTCATAGCCAAAAAAAGTGTTAACAGAAAGTTAAATGTTTTCATCGTTTTGTCTCTCAAATTGAATTGAGAGTGTTAAAGGTGATGAGTTGAGTTAGTTTTTTGCCCAAATTCGGAATAACAAAATTGGCTCACGATCAATTGGTTAAAGTCAATTCGATAATCCGAACCCGCATCGATAGTCAGTATACTCCAAAAAAATTCACAAGAAAACCGCCGACAACACAAAATATATTGCGTGCAGAGACGCAGAGGTTTCGCCCCAAAATGTGCCGGTTTTCTTTTCGCATCTTATGTCTTTATACAAAACTAAAAATAAAATATAAAATAGATCATTGTAGAAAATTACAACTCTTAAAATAAGATTCTCTGCGTTCTTTGCGCCTCCGCGCGCAACAAAAATATTTCGCGCAAAGACGCGGAGAACGCAGAGGTTTCGCCTCAAAATCTAGCGATTTTACTTTCGTATTTTATGTCTTTACACAAAAATAAAAATAGATTCTTATAGAAAATTACAATGCTTAAACAGATTCTCTGCGCTCTTTGTGCCTTCGTTCGCAACAAAGTTTTATTATTTTTTTTCAGAATTTTCTTTATATTTTTGTGCGGTTTTTAGTCTTGCGCGTCTGTTGTATAGTTGTTCTTCGCGTATTCTTGCGAGTTCGGGGGTGCTTGCGGGTCGGTCGATGGCTTTTTGCAATTGTATTTCTGCTTTTTTGACATCAAGTTCATTTACCGGTATTGCCAACAGAGACATGACAACAATAGTATCATCCAACACCTCAACAAAACCACCCTCAACATAAAAACAGACAGGTTTATTGTCCTGTTGTTCGCTATGAATTCGAACGTCACCCGCCCCCATCCTCGCAACAACAGGAAGATGTTTCGGCAAAATACCATACTCACCATCATAAAGCGGCAAAACCACAAAACCCGCCTCAACATCCAAAACAGTTTTTTCCGGCGTAACAATAAGACATCTCATAATAAAATTCACCCAATTAGATTTTAAACTTTTAAATCCCGCCCCTCACTCAACTTTTATATCAACGAAATTCATAGTACATTGTGCGTAAATTGCGCATAACATTCACCACCAAAGACGACGAATTGTAACGGCAAAACGCCTCTTGTGAAGCCACCCGTCTTCGGAATAATTTACATGAAGCAATGGAATGTAACGGCAGAATATTTCAAACCTCTATTAGCCTTTCTTTGACATTACTGTGAGAAATTCCTGTTCATCTTTTTATGAACAACTTTTCGATTGGTCTTTTTAATCTTGCAAACCATGGTTCTTCATCTTCTCCGTGCGGTCGGACGAGTATAGTTTTTATTGCCGCAAATTTACCCGCGAGAATATCTGTGAACAGTTGGTCTCCGACGATTGCGGTTGATTTTTTTTTGAAGTTCATTGTGCGGATGACGCTTCTTATCGCGAATGGAAAAGGCTTCAACGCAGGCGCGACGTATGGTATTTGTATTGATTCTGCGAATTTTTTGATTCGCGAACCGCCGCCGTTTGAGACAAGATATAAACCGATTTTTGCCTCCTTCATACTAACAAGCCAATCAGATACACCCGCCAATAATTGCACACTCCCATAACGCTTCAACGTACAATCAACATCAAGCAAAAGAGACTCAACTCCAAGCGACTCCAACCGCGCCAACGTCAAATCAACCACACCCTCAACAATCATATCAGGACAAAAAAATGAAAACATGAAATATAAATTAAGAAGTTAGCCGTTAGAAGATAGAATTTGTTGCGGAGTGTTATAAATTGCCCGCAGTTGAAATTTCTCTCTCGTTCGTGATATTTTTTCAACGCGAAAATCGCGGAAATACGGAAAGGGGCGGAAGTTATGTTGGTGTTCAATTAACCGAGATTTAGTTCTATTGTTTCTTGTTTTTCGTTTGGGTCGTATGATAGTTTTGCTTTTTTTTGTACGGTCACGCCTTTTATATATACGGCGCGATAAGGATACACCGGACAAATCGACTCACAACCTCCACAGCCAATACAGAATTCCTGATGAACTTCCGGTATTGTCAAATGCTTGTCGGGATCGCCGTATGGAACCATCTCAATTGCGCCGTTTGAGCAATGTTCGGCACACGCGCCGCAACTCGTACCTTGCGTGTAAACAACACAATTCTCCTTCACAAATTCCACAATCCCAATCTGAAGCAACTCCCGCTCCGCAACAGTAACTTGACCAATCGCATTAGTCGGACAGACATTGCCGCACACCGTACAATTGCGATTACAATAATGATGATCGAAATGCAATGACGGTTGCATGAAGCCGCTGATTTTGCCGCTGTCTGCGCCACCCTCCTTCTTTGATCGCAAGCTGTAAGGCTTCAAAACATGAGCCGGACACCTGCTAACACAAAGATGACACGACGTACACTTGCTGCGAAAATTCTCCAAACTTTGCGCACCGGGCGGCAACACTATCGTATCATTTGAAAACGAAACTCTGCTAACTCCGCTAATTGTTCCGTTGCCCGCAACCGCCTCCGCCGCTTCAGTTGCTTCCGCAGATGCAGCGGGCGGAATTGTCGCGGCATCTGTTGTCATCGGCGAATCGGGCAAAACAGATGATTCCGAATCAGACGAAATCCCATACGGATCATCCTCAATTCTCATCGCCGACGAACCAATCATCGGAAACAATATCGATAAAAACGACATTGTCAAAAAATATCTACGCTCACGTTTAATGTCGGTTTCGGCAAATGCTGCGGTCATTTTGGCGGATTGCGTTTTTTGTGTTAGCGAAGTCAAAATTTGCGGCGCGTAAGCAATCGCATTTTTGCGGCACACACCAAAACAATTAAAACACGTCACACAACGCGACGCATCAACCGCCTGATTTTTGCTGTCAATACATTCGCCTTTGCAGACCCGCTCACAAAGACCGCACTTGATACACGCCGATCTATTCAATCTGACTCTAAACAAAGAATATCTTGAAAAAATTCCCAACAACGTACCAACCGGACAAATCGTATTACAATAACGCCGCCCGTAAAAGAACGACAGAATCGAAACGAGAACGAACATCATTATCGTTACAATAAATACGGAGGCAAAAAACGGAACTTCGCGAAGTTGGAAACCCGACTTGCCGCCGTCAATTTGAAGCAAGATCACCGTTAAAAGATTGTGTCCCAAAATTACAATCGGTTGAAAAAAAGAATATCCAACCCGACCAAAATTACTATACGGATCAAGAAGCACAACAACAGCCGCAAAACCAAATTTCCACATCAACACAAACCCAACTCCAAACAAAACCAAAAAACCATACCGCGTCTTCGTCAACGCAACTCGATAAGAATATTTTTGAACTTTCCGAGTAAACAACCACCTGCCAATTTTTGAAACACGGGCAATAAAATCTTGCGTAATCCCATAAGGACAAAATACAGAACAATACCCCCTGCCAAAAAGAAACGTGAGAAAAATCCAAAGAACCACTCCCAAAAGACCAGCAACTCCGCCACGAAAAATCAACGGAATAAATTGCAACGCCGCCAATAAACTAAACGATTCAGGTGCCGCCTCCGAAAGATCAACAAACAAAAACGCTATTGCCGAAAATATAAAAACAGCAACAATAACTCGCAACCATTTAAGAAAAAACATCGGATTTTATAGGGTTAAAGAACAATCAAAGAGACACTAAAATAAGCCTGATTATTTCGGATTTTGCGGAGTTCACTCATCGTCGGTTTTATCAACACCACTCAAGGTCTGATAAACCCTTCAAGTGCAATCCCACCATAAAATCCAAAACAATCAGGCACGTACAACTCGAGAATTTTGTACTATATATATTATATACAGTGTACTATCGACTAGGCTTTTGTATTTTTTAGGTTGATTGTGATGAGGTTGACTTTATTTTTGATGTCGGTTGTTCCAAGTTTTAGTTCTTCGCCGAATTTGAGGTGACCGACGGCATCGGTGCCGATTTTTGTGACTTGTTCAGCGATTGTGACGGCTTGTGTGTCGGCGGCGACGATGTCGGTTGATGCGATGAGGACTTTCGCGATTACACCGTCAGCTTCGCTTCGACCTTGCGGTCCGTTCGCCTTCAAGATACGGTAGCCGTCAATAATATTCAGAATCGGTTTCTTTGGCAAAGTACAAATATCAGCGATACATTGTTGTAGATTCATTCTGTGAAATGCGCCCGGATCCAAAACAATACCCATAAAATTTTTCATTGCGACTGTCATTTTTGCGCCTGAGTGAACTTTTAACACGGGGACATTGAACCACACATCGCAATCCAAAATTTCTTCGTGTACTTCGGCAGTTTTGAGAACTTTCGCTTCGGGCAAATCGATCTTTCTGTAGTATTTGCTGTAAGCACTATCTCTTTTATTCGCGAGTACGATTCGTCCGCCCGCTTTGACTGTGGCTTCTTCAATTCCGCTATTTTGAAAACAGTTTTTCGGCAAATCACAACTTGTGTCAAATACGACGACATCTTTTGCACCGGCGGCGAAAGCTTGTTTGACCATTTCGCCGATTAGTATTGGGTTCGTGTTCGCGGGAATTTTCGGCGGCTTATCCCAACCGACGTTTGGTTTGATGACGACCTTTTGACCTTTTTTGACAAATTTCCCAATTCCGCCCAATGCCTCTATTGCGCTTCTGAACATTGCGTCCGGTTCACCGTTTTGAACGGTAACCAAATTAACTTTATTGTCTTTATTGCTGTCTTGTGCGGCAAATGCTACCGTATTTAATCCATTGACAGCTACTGTAGTTCCGGCAACGCCGAGAACTTGCAGAAATTCTTTTCTATTCATTTCCATCGAATTGATCTCCAATTTTAATTTGTGGATTGTTCAATCGGAACGGCGTGCTTGCAATATGCAATCAGCATGTTTTTTGCAATACAACCGCACCAATAAATCGACTAAAAAACATCCCGACATAACGTACAAAAAAACATCACGTCAAGACAACACCGATTCAAGGCGTGTATTGTATCGATGGACTCAAATCATTCAAGTAGGTATACCAAATCAAACAAACCCACAAACCAAATACATCCAACACACATTGCACAAAATTTTTTTCATCA
>JAISQS010000030.1 GCA_031274045.1 Planctomycetaceae bacterium
GGAATGCCACCATTGGGCAAGTCACAGGGTTGCATTCCTACGGAATGCGAAGACTCGGCTGGGACTTCATTTTCTACCGAGCGATACATTCCTATCGGAATGTAATAACGCGAAAACATAAAACGGATTGGAAATAATAATAATAATAAGGTAATAAGGTTGAAATTTTTTATTGTCAATGGCTACTAAGGGACTGTCTGAAAATAAACTTGACAAGTTGATGATTATGTCATACGATTGGCAGTATGTTAAAAATCAATTAAAACGCATTAAAAATGCGTATTGAAACAGTGGCACCGACGCTAAACGAATATGAAAATGGCATTGTTGTTTCGAATAATATTGTAAAATGCGAATGGAACTATACGATTGTTATAACTCGGTATAAGTTGTCAACTTTAATTTCCGACGATCCCTAAGGTGTTTTGTTTAGAAAAAATCAGGTAAAAATAAGGTTGAGTCAAAGACGGATATTCCACTGATACATTACCTAAAACTAACTTCGGGGGCAAGCCACCGTCGCTAACGACTTCCCGCCTAACGCCTGTTGTACTTTTTAAGTTTTGGAACAAGTCTATTGATTATTTGGTTGTCTTGACATGTGGCGTTTTCTCTTTACAATGCGTGTCGAATTTGATTGGGCGAGTAACGGAAAACGGTGAAAAGCCGTTGCGGTCGCGCCACTGTAACCGACACTCATTCGTATTGAAGTCACTCAATAATCTTTTATTGGGGAAGGCTTCAATTCTTATAACATCAGTCGGAAGCCAGAAGACGACTCACCCAATATAAGTAAGACGATCTCGCGATAAAGAACGTTTACGCCAACGGCTCACACCGGTATTTTTGTGTTCTCCTATCGACTCATTTTGTCTTACTCTTTCACGTCACATTTGACAGACGCAACACACGTGACGACATAATATCAAAACAACCGCAAAACAAACAACAAATTAACAAATTAACATGATCCTTTCCGGCAAAGAAATCCTGAGAGAATTTGAGAACGGTAATATTGTGATTGATCCGTTCGACAAGAAGCGAATCAATCCGAATAGTTACAATTTACGATTGCACAACGAATTGATGATTTACAAAGATTCTGTGTTGGATATGCGGACTTGTCACCAAACGGAAATCGTAACGATTCCAGATGACGGGCTTGTGCTTGAACCGAACCGTTTGTATCTTGGGCGAACTGTCGAGTACACGCAAACTCGTAATTACGTTCCAATGTTGGAAGGGCGTTCGTCTGTTGGTCGTCTTGGGTTGTATGTTCATGTTACGGCGGGGTTCGGCGATGTCGGTTTTGCAGGTTATTGGACGCTTGAAATCCAATCCGTTCAGCCAATCCGCGTTTATCCGCTCGTTGAAATTTGTCAAATTTATTATCACTCAATTCAAGGCAAATACGACGAATACCAAAACGGAAAATATCAAAATAATACCGGTATACAACCAAGCTTGTTGTATCGGGATTTTTTGAAATAACGAGCGTAAGTAATCATGCGTTAATAAATTTATTGTTTTAAGATACCCGTTGCAAATTAATTTTTGTTTTTTAATAATCGCGCAGCGATGGCATTATGCATAACCGGCGGTGTAGCGCAGCGCAACCGCCGGACAACGCCCACAACAATCATCAAGTCGCGCAGCGATGGCATTATAAAAACGGAATTTGGTAAATGAGACGCAAGAGATTTGGCTCGATGATGTCGTCGCTGCGCGACTTTATCGTTGGGAGAGGACGCGATCCGGTGATTGCGCTGCGCTACATCACCGGTTATGCATAATGTCGTCGCTGCGCGACTAAAATCAAATATTACTTGATCGTTCAATTAATTAAAAAATCAAAACCAAGTATAGCATCATTGCAATTGCCACATAATAGAACTTTAGGTAACGTTATTGGTGCATGATGCCTAATTATAAATTTATTCATTTTTTCAAAAACACGGAGGGTAATAAAATGCCGCAGACGGTAATTGATATTACAAATAAAACGGAAGCAGAGCCGATGACGAATATCATTGTCAAGCGTGACGGGCGCAAGATGAAATTTTGTCTCAATAAAATTGCCGGCGCAATGCAGAAGGCGTTTCTTGCTTGCGGAGGTAATCGGGATGAGCGTTATTTGTTAAAACTTGCACAAAAAGTTGATGATAAACTTGTTGCCCGACATTTTCATCAGCCGGAAGTTGAACAAGTTCAGGATGTTGTTGAGCAAGTTCTTATTGAAGCCGGACACGTTCGCACCGCCAGAGCGTACATGCTTTATCGTGCGGAAAGATCAAGAATCCGCGAACGAAATACACGCCTCATGCGGACGTTTGAAGACATTACGTACAAAAGCGCGGCAGACAGCGAAATCAAACGCGAAAACGCAAACGTCAACGGCGATACCGCAATGGGAACCATGCTCAAATACGGCAGCGAAGGCGCGAAACAATTTTACGACATGTTCGTCTTGAATCCGAAACACGCCGCCGCTCACCGCGACGGAGATATTCATATTCACGATCTTGACTTCTTGACAATGACAACAACATGTTGCCAAATTGATTTGTTGAAACTATTTCACGGCGGATTTTCAACCGGACACGGCGTGTTACGCGAACCGAACGATATTCAAAGTTACTCGGCTCTCGCGTGTATTGCGGTTCAGTCAAATCAGAACGATCAACACGGCGGACAAAGTATCGTTAATTTTGATTATGGTCTTGCGCCCGGTGTTGCGAAAACGTTTCGGAAATGTTATCGGCGGAATCTTGTCAAGTCGCTTGAGTTGTCGGAAATTTTGAACGGAAAGGAATTGAAGGAGTTGGATTCCCGCACGGATTTTATTCAAAGAACGCTTCTTGCGGAGGGTTGTACGCTGCGGTTGGAGGAAAACGCGGAGTATCTTCGGCGTGAAGCGGCGATGTTGTCGGAAGATGAATTTGACACGGAAACGATTCACCGTTGTCAGGAATTTTCGCTTCAAAAATCATTGGAGGAAACGGATCGGGCAACATTCCAAGCAATGGAGGCTTTTGTCCATAATTTGAACACAATGCATTCCCGCGCCGGAGCGCAAACGCCGTTTTCGACCATTAACTATGGAATGGATGTTTCGCCGGAAGGACGAATGGTTACAAAAAATGTGTTGCTGGCTCACGAACGCGGTTTGGGCAATGGCGAAACGCCGATTTTTCCGATTCATGTTTTTCGTGTCAAGAAAGGTGTCAATTGTTATCAAGGCGAACCGAATTACGATCTGTTCCAACTTGCCTGCCGTGTCAGTGCAAAGCGGCTCTTTCCGAACTTTGCGTTTCTGGATGCTCCTTTTAATCTCAAATATTATGTTGAAGGAAAATATGAAACGGAAATTGCTTACATGGGTTGTCGGACTCGTGTTGTCGGCAACGTGCATGATCCGAGCCGTGAAATTTGTCCGGGACGCGGCAATTTGAGTTTTACGTCGATCAATTTGCCTCGTATTGCCATAAAATCGCACGGAAATATTGAGTGGTTTTTTGAGGAACTGGATCGGAAACTTGATCTCTGCACCGAACAATTATTAGAGCGTCTTGAAATTCAATCGGCAAAAAAAGTGCGCAATTATCCGTTTCTGATGGGCGAAGGTGTTTGGATTGACAGTGAAAAATTGTTGCCGGACGACGAAGTTCGTGAGGTTCTCAAACACGGGACGCTTTCGGTTGGTTTTATCGGGTTGGCGGAAACGCTCAAGGCTTTGATTGGTTCGCATCATGGCGAAAGTGAAACGGCGCAAAATCTTGGTTTGGAAATTGTTTCGTATATGCGTCATTATCTTGACATGTACGGAAAAAAGACTAATCTCAATTTCACGCTTCTCGCAACGCCTGCGGAGGGATTATCGGGACGATTTGTCAAAGCCGACCGTGAATGTTACGGGAATATTGCCGGAGTTACGGATCGGGAATATTACACCAATAGTTTTCATGTTCCGGTTTATCATCGTGTTTCAATTTCGGACAAAATCCGGCTTGAGGCTCCGTATCATACATTGACCAATGCGGGACATATTACGTATGTTGAGGTTGATGGTGATGTGACAAAAAATCCTGAAGCGTTTGAAAAGATTATTCATGCGATGTGTGATGCCGGAATTGGTTATGGTTCGATTAATCATCCGGTTGATCGTGATACGGTTTGTGGTTTTACCGGTGTGATCAAAGATTTTTGTCCGAATTGTGGTCGTGCGGAGGGCGAGATTCCGTTTGAGCGAATCCGCCGGATTACCGGTTATCTTGTGGGAACGCTGGATCGTTTCAATAAAGCCAAACGTCAAGAAGTCGAAGACCGCGTCCGCCATGATAAATAATTGTACAAATAATCACGCCAATAAACTCTTTTATATTTTCGCATCGGTAACAAAAAATCGCGTTTTTTGACTTTCAATATTGGGTCAACGAATAATGTCAAAAAATTGAGCAACACCGTAGGTGTTGAATATTGATAACCCCGTGCAAGCGGAGCGCAGCACGGGGGTACAATGTACAAACTCACACGAACCCCGTAGGGTAGGGTGTTAAAAATTGCTCTTTTTTTTATTTTGGTATGTTGTTATAATGTGTTTTGTAAGTTTATTGTGGCATGGGTGTTTCAATAACTTGTCAACTGTACAAATTTAAGAAAAGGAGTATTGTATGAAAATTGGACGTGAAAATAGCCGCCTTTCAAAGAAATTGGAAAATAGAGAAGCGAAGTTGCGAGTATGTCAAGCGGAGTTGGGTGTATGTCGAGCGGAGTTGAGTAGATGTCAAAAGGAGTTGCATAAGTCAGATCAGAAAATTTGCGAACTCACCAAAAGTAAAGATAAGTATAAAGCCGACTTGAAAATAACCAAAGACGAATTGTCGGAGGTTAAAAAAGGATATTTTGGTCAAACCAGCGAATCAATAAAACGACATAAATATTCAGAATTAGTTGTCAAAATGTGTGCAGGTTTTGTAATTAAACGCCATTGCTCATTGCGGACATCCGTGGGCATTCTCAATGATGTGAACGATTTATTAGATTTGCAAATACCCGAAATCCCTAGTTACGTTAGTGTTAAGAACTGGATTGAAAAGAGCGGATACCATATTTACGAAAATACTACTCCCGAAGGTTTTGAGGACGGTTATGCCGTGATTACCGACGAAAGTATGGTGGTTGGTAGTCAAAAATTGTTGTTGACGCTTGGTGTTCCTTCGTCCAAAGAGACCGACGCAGCTTTAACGTATGGCGATGTTTACGTGTTGGATATGAGTGTGCAATCCAGTTGGAACAGCGAAAGTATCGGCGGTGTTTTGGAAACTGTCACAAAAAAAGTCGGTCAGTCGCCCGATTACGGGGTGAGCGATAACGCCAGCACGATTACGAAAGCGTTTCGTATCAAGGAAGTTACTCATCATTGTGATGTTGGTCATACGGCGGCGTTGTGCATACAACATGTCTACGAACATGACGAAGAATTTAAGGCGTTTACCAAAGCAGTGAACGATGTCAAGAGCCGCGAGGTAATGCGCCATAAAATATACACCTCACTCGTTAAAGTTCGTCGCATATAGTTGTGTTAGCGCAACGAGAATATATTTGACTTTTATTCGTTTGGCTTTTACTTGTTTGACTCTTATTTGACTCTTTTGTTTCGTTACTCGCTCGGTTAAATTGAGTCGTTTTTTGGGGAGATTTTGATTGATGTAGATTTGAAAGTTGGTTGCGGAATATTGTTCTTGAAAAATAAACTTCTGATAATTTATCTGCTCTTTTGTACCTTGCCCTTCCCAAAATAAAACTAAAACATTACATTTATACATAACGCATTTTGGATTTCGTTGACGTTAAATCGTAAAGGCAGCCGTTTCTGATTGGATAGCGAGCCGCTGTTGATTGCGGGAATGTTGACGAGAAATCAAGAAGTGTAAATACAAATCGTTTAATTCATACCAGTGACAGTTTAGGATTCGTATTACCGAGTTGACGGCAATTTGGTAATGATACGGTTGACGTGAGAGTGAAACTTACACCGCACCGAATCCAATATAAAATCAGACTAAAACTGGCAAGTAATTACAAAAGTTCAAAAAACGTAAACAGTACAGAAAGGGGTTATTTCATGACCAAATATAACATTTCGGATATTCGTAACATTGCCCTTTGCGGACATGGCGGATCTGGAAAAACAACGCTTGCCGACGCGATTCTTAATGAGACCGGAGCGGTTAAAAAGTTGGCGAGTGTTGATGACGGTACGAGTATTTGTGACTTTGACGAGGAGGAGAAGTTGCACAAGTACACAATTGAGACGAGTGTTATCCATTTTGAACGGAATGGTAAACTCTTTAACTTGATTGACACGCCCGGCTATCCCGACTTTATCGGTCAAACAATAGGTGCAATTTGGGGAGTTGACACTGCCGCGATAGTCATCAACGCCTCCGCCGGTATCGAAGTAAACACTCGCCGCGTTTTTGCCGAAGCCAAAAAAGCCGGATTAGGTCGAATCATCGTAGTAAATAAAATGGACAGCGAAAATGTCGATTTTGTAAAATTACTAAAACTAATTCAGGATGTTTTCGGCAACGAATGCGTCCCCTTCAACGTCCCTATCGGTCAAGGACACGACTTCAAAGGAGTCATAAACACCCTGAATTTGCCCGATGATTTAAGCGGCGCGGTTGCTGATCCAAAGAGTCTCCATGAGAGTTTAATTGAAGCAATTGTAACAGCCGACGAGTCGGTGATGGAAAAATATCTCGAAGGTGTTTTGCCAACAAAAGAGGAACTTACGCTGTTGATGAAGCGGGCAATTCTTGAAGGGACATTGATACCGATTGTTTGCGTATCGGGCAAAATAAAAACAGGTCTCAACGAACTACTCGATTTTTTTGCCGACTGCGCTATTCCACCGGACATGATCAAACGAACCGCAAAAAACCAAAACGGCGAAGAAGTCGAAATCAATCCCGACCCCGCCGGCACAATCGTAGCACAAGTTTTTAAAACACGAATCGATCCTTTTGTACAAAAATTAAATTTCATCCGCGTATACAGCGGCACTTTGAAAAACGGACAAACCGTCCCAATCTCAACAGGTCGGCGCGGCATAAAAATTTCACAACTATTCCAAATGCAGGCGAATGAAACGAAGCCGATAGAGGAAGCGACACCGGGTATGATTGTTGCGGTGGCGAAGTTGGAGGAGTTGATGACGTGTGCAACGTTAGGTGATCTTGTGATGGACGATTTTCCGTTTCCAACCCCAATGGTCGGTTTGGCTGCCGCACCAAAAAGTCGCGGCGACGAAGCAAAATTGTCAGGCGCACTCACAAAAATTACACAAGAAGATCAAACCTTCGTATGCCAACGAAACGAACAAACAAAACAACTCGTAATAACCGGAATGAGCGAGCTGCATTTGCAAGCTATAAGGGAACGGTTGAAGCGAAGGGATAAAGTCGAACTTGACACCAAAGAACCAAAAATTGCATACAGAGAAACAATACAAACAAACGCCGACGGAATGTATCGACACAAAAAACAATCAGGCGGCGCAGGTCAATTTGGCGAAGTACACATCAGAATGTACCCGTTCCCAAAAGGAACAGACCCCGCCGAATTTGCCAACAATAAATCACAATTCCCATCAATGAAAGATTTCCACTACGATCCGGCAACAAATTTTCTTTGGATTGATGCTATTGTCGGCGGTGTTATCCCGTCGAATTTTTTTCCGGCGATAGAGAAGGGATTCAAAGAACGAATGAGCAAGGGCGTTATTGCGGGTTATCAAGTGCAAGATGTTTGTGTCGAACTTTATCACGGCAAATATCACGATGTTGATTCCAATGAACACGCATTCAAAACCGCTGGTTCAATGGCGTTTAAGGTTGTGTTTCAAAAAGCCAAACCGTCAATTTTGGAGCCGATAGTAAAGATGGAGATCACCGTTCCAATGGCAAATGTCGGCGATGTTAATAGTGATTTGCCGAATCGACGAGGACGTCCGCTTGGGATGGAAGATGCCGGAGGCGGAATGCAAACAATCACCGCAGAAGTGCCGCTTTCCGAAGTTACAACCTACAACCGCACCCTCGCAAGCATGACCGGCGGACAAGGAAGTTACGGTATAGAATTTCTACGCTACGATGTTGTGCCGGGTAACATACAACAACAAATCATCGCATCCGCCGAACTTGCTGAGGAAGAGGAATAGTTGTCAAAAAAAGAAACTTGAATTACGCAATCACCGTAATAACAGCAAAAATATTTTGCCAAATACCCAATACGAACACACAAGTCCTACTCACCATATAAAGCAACCCGCAACATGCACAACGCACTGTATAAGTGGGGGGACTTGTGTGAATTTGAATGTCGGTTAACATACTCCGCCTTATGGCAAGTTTATCGAAGAAAAAGAAGACGGATCCCAAGTCGCCCAACGAGCGTGTAATATCGGAGAACAGGCGTGTGAAGCATGAGTATTCGGTGTTGGACACGCTTGAGTGTGGGGTTGTGCTGGTTGGCAGCGAGGTCAAGAGCTTGCGTAACGGCACGGCGAGTTTGGCGGATTCGTATGGCAAAGTGAAGAACGGCGAGGTTTGGTTGGTTGGTTGTGATATTCCTGAGTATGTTGAGGCAAATCGATTCAACCATAAACCGAAACGGGATAGGAAACTGTTGTTGCACAATCGCGAGGTGAATCGTTTTGCGATGCGTGCGTATGAAAAGGGGTTGACGCTTGTGCCTTTGAGGATGTATTTCAAAAACGGCAAAGCGAAAATTTTAATGGGACTTTGCAAAGGCAAGCAAGAATTTGACAAACGCGCCGCCAAGAAAAACGCCGAAGCAGCAAAAACGATTCGACTATCAATGATGCGGCGTAAATAAAAAGAGGCATCGCAAACGAAAAGTGCCGGTTGACAATTGATGTAAGAGGTGCAGAAAATTTTTCGGGTTGATAGGTTGATTGTGTTGTTGAATTGATATTGATTGAGTGGGTCAATATCGTTTGGGGTTCGGTGGTGTTGGTGGTTGGTGTTGGTGGAGATATTTTGCGTGTTTGTTTTTTTGTGTATTTGTATTTTGGTGTGATTTATTTTTTGGGGCAGTAGCTCAGTTGGTTAGAGCAGGGGACTCATAATCCCCGGGTCGTGGGTTCAATTCCTACCTGCCCCACTATTTCTCATTTCTCGACGTTTTCTGTCTAATATTATCCAAAGTCTTTTTTTCATATCACTCAATTTAAGTTCCAAGCTTCTTATAGATTCCGGTAAAATTTTCCCAGCATCTATGTTTAATCTAAGTTCTTTAACAAACTTAGTTTTTGAATCATACAACTCCCTCATTTCATGATCATTCTCAATAAACCTTTCACAATCGTAGAGCATTTTTTCAACAGAGTTCAACATAAACAAGACCATGAATATTTCGGTCTCCTTGTCTTTTGTCTGCGCAAAATTTGCGCAACGTTCATAGTATAGCTTGTAAAAATTATCACTAGTGTCCGGTTGTTTTGTTAAAATGTTATTATAACCTTTTAAGTTATATACAAATATGTAAAATTTTGACCACCATCGACTTCAATTTACCACAAAATCATCGCTTGAAAACAAAGGACATTTTAAAAAAGCACGTGACATATCGACTAATTTTCATACAAATCCTACAGGTTTTAAGCCTGATACAATTTGAAAAAACTCCTATAATTTCGAGCGTTCGACGATAAAAATTACAAAAATCAAAAGCATGACAATCATAACAAATTAACACTGTTCAAGTTATAACCGGACACTAGTGAAAAATTATATGAAAAGGAAGTAGTAGAAATTTTATTCGGAACATCAGATGACGGTTTGAATATCTGTCCAAGTTTTGCGTATTCGTCATCCGGCAACGGTTGAATGTGATGAACCAATCTAACCTTTTGCGAATTTCCAAAAACCGCATTCATAACGGAATCCTTCCAACCCAAACGCTCTTTGTCAGAAATACAACTCGAACGTAAATTGACAAAAAACTTTTCCCAAACTTCAATCCCACATTTCAACAAACGTTTTTTTATCATTGTCCCAATATTTGTATGTTTGCGATACCTTTCAAATACGAACTCCTTGTCCTCTTTTTGCAATGCTAATATAAAAGGTTTTAGTTCATCAAAAATCGGAACTCGCCGAGTACCGGTTTTGCCGGAATTAGGAACAGTAAATATGCCAACCGAAAAATCAAAATCCGAAAACCGTAAATCGCAAATTTCCGGCGGAATCCGTAAACCTGCAAAACGCGCACAAGCCAGCAAAGCACGAAACTCAAGATTGTCACCACAAGCCTCAATCGCCGAATCAATCAATTCTTTGGAAACATAAAACTGACGCTCCGAATGACTAACTTTGCCATTCTTAACATTCTCAAATGGAGACTTTGATAAATAACCGCAATTCACCGCGAAATTAAATATCTGTTTGAAATCTTTTATTGCCTTATTAAGCGATGTCGGGTTCAATTTACCTCTACCAAGTGTGCGACGATTGGCTAAATAATCCTTAATGCTTTCAGCGTCGGCAGGAGTTATTTTGTCAATGCGTGTATCCTTGCCAAAATGCTCCTCTAAATAATGAAACTTTCGTTTATAAACTTGTTGAGTTGTAAATTTAACTCCGGTTTTTGAAGCATGGAACCTGTCAAGTAACACTGATAATGTTGGAACAAATTCGTCAGGGGAAGCTTCAATCAAATCATGTTTAATCATCTTTTGACGCATTTCAAACGGCAAATTGTCAATACGAATCCTATCACGCCGAGAGATAGTAATACCAAGCCATTTTGAATCAACAAGAACATTAAATAACTCTCCGAACTCCTCAAGTTGTTTTCGTTCTATCCTTGCTGATAACGTCACCGCAATACGCTTTTTGCCAAGTGCACGCGAGAAACGATGACTTCCGTTTTTGAGCAATTGACCAACTTCTTTTTTACGTGTCATTATTAAAACTCTCATTTGTTTTTTTGTTATTCAAAAATTACATTAATGCCAATACAAGTGTTCGCATTAAAACCTCTGAAAGATTCTCTCAAATCTCCCAAAATCAATTAGTCTTTTATCGACCCGAATTTAATTGTTACATATTTAAAATTAAAATTTTATTAAAATTTTTACATATTATATAACTGGTTATTATG
Source organism: Planctomycetaceae bacterium (assembly GCA_031274045.1). Taxonomy (GTDB): domain Bacteria; phylum Planctomycetota; class Planctomycetia; order Pirellulales; family Thermoguttaceae; genus WRKP01. The sequence continues at coordinate 11,191 of JAISQS010000030.1, forward strand.
ATTTAATATACGCTTTTTTTGTTTGACGTAAAAATATACTTGATTCTAAATTTGATAGTTGCTGTTACTACAAGTTGTTAAATGATGATTCGAAAGGTTGTAATCAGCTCTTTGGGAAGCGGAATTTATGATTCGCCTGACGACAAATCAGCTTTCGAGGACATAACCGACTACCGGCAAATCATGCCAAAAAACAACAAAACGTAATTCACACGGAATTATAAAATCTACATCTTGACAGCTACTGTTTTTTGTCATGCTTTGCTATCGGTAGTCTGTTGTACAAATTTTTTCGTCGTGTTTGCTTTAGCAACTCTAAGCTCACGTTCAACGGTGGGGTGTCTCCCTCACCGTCGACCGCCCGCCCTCCGGCAAGTGTGACGATGGGCGAGCGGTCGACGGCGGGGAGACAGGAGGGTTATTCTACAAATTCAACGCCAAAACTATCACGAACCCAAAACCAAATCACAAATACCAACACGTTTCCCACTACTTGCAAAAACAACCCGACGGCGTTTCCAACTTATCACTCTCACAATACGAAGGTGACTTGACCTCTTTGGAACTGGACAATTTACCATCAACATCATCCAACAACACTCCCTTCATTATCTCGATTCGCTTGGCATTATCGTTGACTTTGCCAACCAACTTCTTACCAGATTCACCAACATAAATTTTCAATATCGAATAAATATCAGCAATATCATCTTGTTGACCGAACTCATACGCCGCAGCCTTCGCCAGACAACCAAATGCCTGTTGTTTTAGCATGTCAACATTGCAAGAAATCGATTCGGAGCGGTTAAAAACAATCGGACGACACGATGAAGAATCAAGATGAGACGGCAACGGAAACCAACGCTCAAATAAATCACACACCTTCTGCCAAAGAGGATGAATCGCCGCTGAATTTTCATGTCCGCGAACCTTCGGCTTGTCAAGTATCCGAAACCAATCATGCGTCAACCATTTGACCAACATTTTTTGACGATCATATAAATCGCCAACAGTATTGATACCGATTGCCCGCAACGCATCACGCCAAAGTCGAAACTCCACTCGCGTAACTGAACCATTGAAATAATTTTCACCAATACAATAACGAAGCATTAACTCAAATTTAACGGGGTCATTTATCATTGACTTTTGCAATTCTTTCACCTTGTCATAAATGCAAAGTTCAAGCCTGCCGCCACTGCCAACCGTGAAGGTTTCAACTTGACCGGACTTGCGTTGTAGTTTATCAATACGCGCTCTTGAAATCGCATGACCGGAATATATCAAATCAATAAACGATTGAATCGGTTCGTTAATTAAAACTTGCAAATCGACCCGCGACAAAGTCTCTTTCCTTACTGAAAATCCCATATCCATAAAAAATTTTAGAACCTCTGTATAAACAATGTAAAGCTCTCGACCAATCAAACTGGTTGCACCGAAGCGGACGCG
>JAISQS010000078.1 GCA_031274045.1 Planctomycetaceae bacterium
ATAATCCAGCCCACCGCAACGCGGTGGGAATCGTGAATTTTTAATATCCAACGCCCTGAAAGGGCAATATCGGATCGTGATGGTTTATTGATATTGAATCGTAACCCACCGCGTTGCGGCGGGCTGGAATATGTTGCCCTTTCAGGGCGATGGATATTGGAAAAACGTAACCCGCCGCATTGCGGCGGGCTAGGATATGTTGCCCCTTGCGGGGCGATCAATAACACAAAATCCGATTGCGGGGCGATCAGTAACACAAAATCCGAAATAGTCAGGAAAATTATTTACCACAATTGCAGTTTTCTCAGAAAAAATATTTCGCTGATATATTACTGATTTTGATCTTCCTCGACAGGCAGCGTGGTAATTGGCTCCAATTGAAGTTCCTGAGCGAATAAGTTGATTTGCAATTGCGCGCGATGATGTCGTATTGGGCAAAGCATCAACCACTTTGATAATTCGCAATGAAAATTGCTTCATCCGATTCTTAAGTTCAGTTGAATTCATGTAATTTCATGTAATTTCTGATTTCAGATTTGTGATTTCAGATTTGTTGACAATTATAAAATCATTACAGATTCAGAATCATTACAAATCTGCAATCAACAATCACAAATCTAAAATTACTACAATCCTAATCCTTTTTTTCTTGCTAAAACTCCGTCGATTAGGCGTTTTTCGGTGCTGGTGATTGGGTAGAGGGCGGAAAGGGATTGGGCAAGTTTCCAAAATCGGGCATCTTTACCATGACCTTCTGTTACCAAAAAACGCTTCAACACTTCACCACGACCACCACCAAAAAGAATCATACTTTGGTGAATCCGATCCAAAACCGTCGTGCCGGGAACAAATACAATTCCCACTCCTATTGCCTGATCCGATGACGAGTCGTCGGGAATGAATTCGTCGATTTTGAAAAGCGTTTTTTTGTATTGTTTTTTTGTCATTTGTTTTTTTTGTTCTTTTTGTGAGAGAGTTGGTGGAGTATCGGTTGTGTCTATTGATTTTTTGAACAAATATACTGCTCGTTCTTCGACGGTGCGAAGTCGGGCGGTTGAGCCTTTGACTTCGACAATGCTATCGAGCATTTCCAAATGGACACCAAGCCCTTGAGCCATTTTTCGGGCGGCATCGTATTCGAGCGAAAAACCTTTGATCGGTTTGATTGTTCCGGTTGGTTCCTCATTATCATCCGGTTCGTTATCTGATTCGTTGTTTTCATTGTTTTCGATGTTTTCTATTGTAGCGGAATTTGTGCCGGTCGAAAGAGTCCAGAGCCAAATAGATGTTAGCCGAGCATCTTCTTCAAGACTGTCTGCATCGGCACCATCAAAAATCATGGAGAGGGCTTCTTTGGAAATCGTTCCCCAAACAATCTCCAAAAATTCACGAAGCGTAACAATTTCACCGTTGGCTTTTTCAACTTTCGTGTATTGCGAAAATATCTCCAACGCCGGTCCAAGACAAGCAAAAATCGCATCCGCACCAACAACTCCTTCACTGGAAAGACGAGGCATCCAAGCGTGAATCCGCTCCGGCAACTCACGCATCACCTCACGCCAATTACCAACAACATCAACAACACGTGGACGACATACCAAATGAATCGATGACGCAAGTGATGCTGTTCCCCTCGCATTCATTCGGCTATCCATTTCCGTATCAATTGCCCATGACGCAGTTATGATCCAACCCGCATCAATCATCGCCTGAAGTTGCGCTTCCCAACCCGATGTCGATTTATGGGCAAAAACTACAACACTTATACCATTAGGCTTTGTGATTCTTCTTCCCTCCTTCATTGTATCTTGCATTTTTCGTTTGTATTCCTCCTTCTCTGTTAAAGAATTCGGATGCCAAACAATAGCTTGTTCTTCCTTAGGAGTTAATAATTCGTGAAAAAAGAAATCAGGAATAGATCGTTTCAACCAAACAAGAAAAAAATCTGAAAGATCTGCATAAGGTACTGCATCATAATATGGAGGATCCGTACAAAAAAAATCTGAAGTATTATTAGGCAAAAGATGCTTCGTCGCAGATGCTTGGGCAATATGACCGGACGTGACTCCAATTGAAGCCAATGGTAACAACGAATCACAAGTCCTCTGAACCATAATATCCCATGATCCGCTGGAATCCGAAGTCAAAACTGCCTCGCCAAAATCCCATAAAATTGGAATCGCCTGCCGAGCAAAAAGATGTACGGGGCATTCCGCATCCGGTTTCCACCCGCACAAAGTATTATTTAAATCAGTACCGCGACTCACCGTTAAAGCCAAGCACGTTTGTATTGCTTCATTAAAATCTTTGTCGTCGTTTTTTATTTGTTTCGTTAAACCATTCACGAGTCTACTCAATGTCGTCAATGACAGTAGTTGGCGAGAGGAAAACAAATCACACCAATGTTCAAATCCATAAATTGATAAGCTGGATACTGCACGATGACCATTTGGTGGTGGTGTTGGTTCATCTGGTACGAGTGACAATTCTTTTTTATGATTTTTGATACGTTTTTTTAATTCGCTTTCTGCGGCGTTGACGGCGTTGATGTCTGTTTGATTTGGTGTTCTGTAAAATCGCCCTTGTTGATCGGGTCGAGTTGTAACGACGCACATGAGTTTTGCGTCGTTTGCGCCTCCTTGTCGTGATTTTAGTTGTTCGCGAACTTTTGCGACGGGAGTTGTGTAACCGCAACACGGACAAGTTGCGTTGCCGCGATGAACAGTTCCGTCCGGCGACCATTCGCGGTGTTTGATTAGTTCGTTCAACTTTTCGTCAATGATTTCAAAATCAACTCCGGTTTTATCGTTGCGCGAAATCATTTTCAATCCAATTGAACGATTCGCTTTTTTTGCCAACCAAAGCGAACGAACAAGCGGCACTTCCGCACCGCAACCCGGACCTTCACAACGAATTGTCCTTGCCCAAAGATACGCAATCGGTGTTGCGCCATCGGAGTCTTTGGGATAGAATTGTTGTAATTCTTTTTCCGCTTCTGTTTTGATCCATTGTCCCCATTTTCGTACTTCGTCTGCTAGTTTTTGTCCGTATTTCGGAATGTATTCCAACACAACTTTATTGAGCAAGACAGCGACCGGATTGAGATCACTTGCAAACGCGTCCGCCCCAACCCGCAACGCCTCCAACGGAATCGAACCGCCACCCGCAAACGGATCAACAACCAACGGCTTCGTCTCCGGCAATCCGCCCATTGCCTCGTGCGCCGCCAACGTCAACGCCCGCGCCGTCTCAAGAAAAACCGGAACCGTCGAACAATCCCAGTTGGCAAAATCAGCAATAAAATCAAGCAAATATTGACGCAACAACAATGCACCTTTCTCCGTTTTGACATTAAGCGTTTCATTTCGTTTCGCAAGACTTTCCCATCTTTTCCGATTCTCAACATCACAAAGTTCAAGCAAGTCCAGATCGCCGTCAACTTTTTGTGCAAAATTTGTTATGATTTCCGCTGCTTTGTTACGGAATAGTTGCGGGCAATTTTTCTCAACCGGATCAAGCCACAACGCCGCACAAATCACCGCACGACACGCCGCCAACGGTCGTCTTGCCCACCAAATATGCAATGTCGAAATATGTCCGTGCCGTATTGATTTCTCACGCCGCGCATGAACAGAAATTTTCTTAATAGGCAAATCAGTTTCAATAAGACGTTTCATAATTTTTGATTTCGGATTTGATGTAATTTTAGGATTGGAGATTTTTGATTGCAAATTTGGGGAATAACATAAATCTGCAATCTACAATTTGCAATCTAACATTACTTTGAATTGGTTAAAACTTGGGAGGTTGATTAATTGTACATTGATTTCTTTGTTCGTTATTTTTTCGTTTAGTAGTTCGCGAGTTGGTTGTTCGTTGAGTTCATTTTCGAGTTCGATTTTCAAAGCGTGTTCGGATTGATTGCCGTGTTTTGTATTTTCCAAATCATCACAATTCCGTACCGGATTTTTTGCACGATAAATTGCGCACAAAATCCACGCTTCGGAAACCGGTTTGGGAATCATCGGTACGCCGCAAGTAAAATTTTCGTCCAAAAATCCGTTAATCATTGAATCTCTTTTTTTCTCCCATTCTTCCGGTTCGGACGAATTTTTGCGATCAGAATCACGAAAAAGAATTGCAATAACATTCTCATCATTTTTTTCGTTGCCAATTTTTTTCGCAATAACGGCAAGTGCTCTTGCGTTGTTACGAAAATATTTTGTTCCTTGTTCATATTTGACTTCGCCGCGCGGAATTTTGAATTTTTTCAACGGCTTCAATTGATCAAAATATTGCTTCAATTGTTTTTTTGGAACAAAAATACAAACTGAAGATTCAAGAGGATGATAATTAAATTTTTCAAATACAATTTGATCAACAAACAACGCAAGCGGACCATAAAGATAATCATCCCCTTCACAAAGTCCTTCATGTTTTCCGATCCCAAGATCAGTTTCACCTTCACCGCTGAACAAAAAGTACATTCTACTTCTCCTTTCTTTCTGTTGGCGGATTTTCCGCAAGTTCATGTGAGAGTTTGACCAAATCCGTATCAATAAACACCTCGCCCGGTCCCATAACTTCTAGTTTTTCTTTCATTGATGGGATTTGCAGTAGCGGAAATGTTTTTGTAAAACCTTCGGGTGTTTTGTAAAAAAAGTGAACGCCCGGAATCGCCGTTTTGTCATCGAGATAATTTAAAATCATCGGACTATGCGTTGTAACAACAATCTGCTTGCCGCTCTCAATCAATTGACTTAACAAGAAACCAATTACCTCCGAGTTCATGCCATTCTCAATTTCATCAAAAAGAAGGAACGGAGAATCTGATTCCAATTGTGCAAGCATAGCAATCATCCGCAATAATCCGTCGTTAATCCCACGTGCTGGTGTCGTATAAGTGATCGTTCCATCGTAATATTGTTCGTCAATTTCCAATGTTTTTGTTTGATCTTGCAAGAGTCTCGGTCTGAAAAAACTAAATGCGGGATAAATCTTCTTGATTTTCCCGACTATTTGGCTGCGTTTTTCATCTTTAAGGTTAAATAGAAAAGCTGCAAGATTCTCGCCTCCCAATCCGATTGATCTATGAGCAGTTGTAGATTTTTGTTTAAGAAAATGAGGAGAAAGAGGGTCAAATGATTGGATACTCCTGAAAAAATCAATCATTTTCTTAAATTTATCTACAACACGTTTGTCCGCTAACTGCGTTAATATTGAACCCTGATAATGGAAAGTAATTCGTTCCGATACAGTTTCCTGCTTCTTCTCTTCATTGATAAGTACAAACTTTTTTGTTCCTTGTTTATCGGGAACAATCTTTAATGTCCAAAGACCAATACTAATAGTTTCGCCGACACAACACAAACTATCAACCGAGAACGTACTTTTCCAACAACATTCACCACGTGATCCAATCTTATCTGCAAGGAAAAAGTTGATTTCAAACTGTATTTCCCTATTTATTTTATTATCTCGATGTACCACGATATCATCTTTAATCCATTTCCGTTTTACAAACCAGTCATCAAGATTACCCACCATCAATTGCGACAGGAAACTGACAAATTGCAAAAACGTAGATTTGCCCGATCCGTTCAGCCCGACAAGGCAATTAAAATCCGCAAGGTCAATCCGAAAATCAACCAACGACTTAAAATTATTAACGTAAATACTTTTAATTTTCATGGAACTTGAATAATTGCTGATTTTAGATTGTGGATTG
>JAISQS010000112.1 GCA_031274045.1 Planctomycetaceae bacterium
AATTCCTAATTCCGCTTGGTCTGATATTGTTGCCCCGTTGGGGCGAAGGTTATTTATAATCAATTATCGTAGGGCGTTGCCCTACGCTATGATATTTTGCCCTTTCAGGGCGTTGATACATTGTATTGATACTGCGCTTGATAAAAGGCACGATGTAAATGCCCCACAAAAAACGAAATAATCAGTAAATTTTTAATTGTTTAATAAGGGTTAATGATGTCTTGAGCGGTGTAGAGGTGATTACGTTCAACAAAAACGGAGTCTTTGTATTTACTTTCACTCTCATCGTTTTGACATCCGACAACATTGCGAGATTGTTTCCATTCTTTCAATCGCATTGGATCCGAGCCTGCCCAATAACGGATCAACCCGACAGGAATCACCATCACCACAAACACCAACGTCAATACAATTCTTGAAACAACCGTTCCCAAAACTTCCGCCAAACCAAACCAGCAAAACGCCGCCGGTCTAAAAACAACAGGACAAACCATGTTGACAACCAACAAAATCAACGCAACCGTTACGAATGATCGTGAAGACGTAAACATAAACACGATCAAACAAACCAACACCAACGCTTGCCCGGTATCACTCTCTTTTTTTGAATCAATAAGTATTTTGTTCATTTTTTTATCTTACAGGGTTCTTTTGTGGTTGTGCGATCATGACTTTCTTTTCGTTCTTTGTTTTTTTGAAGTAACCGGCGAATTTTCTGTAGCCTTTCTTCGCGTATTTTTTAACGAAAAATTCGTTTGGTTTACGAGGTGTTTTGAGAGCTGTCATGATCTTTTGATCTTTTAACATCTGGTTGGCAAGCCAATTTGTGTAGATCGTTGCGCCTTCTTTTGTCATGTGAACGGTGTCAAACAAATATTTGGCATCATCGGCATTGGGGATAATTTCGTGAAAATTCTTGAACGAGTGGATTACTTTACAGGTGGGATGGAGATCCAAAGCATAACAAAGTGCCAAAAATCTGTGATCACTCTCGGTGAGAACTTTTCCTTCCGGTTTAGGCGAAGGATAGTTGTACCAAGTTGGAGTAAAATTAAACACAACAGTAATATTACGCGACTTACAATATTTGACAAATTGCCAAACAGCTTTTTCCTGCTCATCAGAATATTTTGTCAAATGCGACTCCACGTTAGCATTATCTCCTAACTTTTTAGCGTGTTCGCTCGCTGCCCGTTGCCTTTTTTTAGACGCATTTGCAAATGAGATGTTTGTATAGCGAGCCTCAAAAAAATCAGCGGTTGCCGGATATTTTAACGATAGGCGGATTCTGCGAAGGGAAAATTTCATCGGTAAATAGAGTGACGATTTACTTTTTTTCAAAAACTCGTTTTCTTTCAATTTTGTGATAAATCTCAAATTGTCTGGCGATATATCCGTAACATCCTTCAAAAAATGAAATGTTTCTCCGTTACGAAAATAATGTTCACTAGGGGAACTTGATAACTGACCGGCGCGTATGTCCACCAACACCATTCTTACGTTTTTAGTCTCTTTGGGATATTTTTTAAGAATACGTTCTATTTCCCATATCCAACAACTTCCAATACTTACCTTGCCTACATTAGTTTTTAGATGTCGTTCAAGCAGAGATCGTATAACTGCCATGCCATTCATAGAACAACCGCCAATTAGTACTTCTGGAGGTGGAATTTTTTTGTTTTTTACACTGTACAAAAAATGTGAAAGCGATTGACCGCTCATTGATGGTGACATATCTACATTCCTTTCGTATCCTCTCCAGATCAGGCAAAAGAACACCAACACGAACGGCAATGCCCAACTTGGGAATGGTATTTCCTTGAGAGTTCCGAATGCGAAGGGGGAATGTTGTTTTGCCCATGCAAGCCATGTTCGCGGTACTTTATCTTGCGCATCTTTATCCTGAAAATGGGTCTCTTTATCCTGCCCCCCCCCCCCTATTTTAACATGAGTTTCGTCCATGATTTTTCTTAATTTTTAATTTTTTTATTTGTGGGTTTGTTGTTAAATTAAAGTTTGTCAAAATTGTTTTTCAATTGATAGCACGTAATTTTTTGAAACGTTCGTTGTGATTTTTTGTTTCAATGAAGTCGATTCGCATTGGTATTTTGAATGATTCGAGTTTTTGTTTGCAATGGAGTCGAATGCGTTTTATTGTTTCCTTGTCTGATCCTGAATTATCGTTGCGCAATTGTACTCTGGCACAAACGATCTTTCCGGTAATCATATTATCTTCGCCGAAAACGGTTGCGGAAACCACTTCCGGCAATTCCTCTATTACCGCTTCAACCTCCGCCGGATAAACTTTTTGACCGCCAACATTGATGAGTTCGGATTTGCGTCCGAGAATTTTCATGTACTCGCCATCCACTTCCACCATGTCGCCCGTAATAAACCAACCATCATCTGTAAACGGCGCAGGCGCATTCAAATACCCAAGCATCGCCGACTTCGATTTAATTTGAAGGATATTGTCAACAACTCGCGTCTCAAATCCCTCACCGCCAATCTTCACCCAAAGCGAACCGGAATCCTTCGATTTCGATCGCAAAATGCCAATCTCGGATAAACCATAAGTTTGTTGAATTTTTATCCAAGAGAAAGTTTGATGCAGTTGTTGCAATGTCGATTCCGGCATTGGTTCGGTGCCGTACGTGATCAAGTTGAGCGATTTCAAATTGTAATTTTGTGACACATCGCTAAGTAACAACAATCTCAAAAAAGTTGGCGATGTCGGTAACAATTCGACTTGATATTTCTCAATTGATCTCGCGACGGCATCCGGTGTTCTTTCCGCAACCGTAATCAAACAACCCGCATTGTAAAACGTGTGCAACATCGTATTGATTCCGCCGATGTGATCGTATAACAAAAACGAAATCGTGCGTAACGCCTTTCTCGGAACAGTAAATTTTTCAAGAATAAGCTCAAAATCATGGACAGCCGCTTTGCTCTTGCCGGTTGAACCGGACGAAAAAAGCACAAGCCCCGAATGATTTCTCGTTCTCAATATTTCATAATGTTCATGATTGGCGGACGTATTTTCAAAACGATTAAATGTCACGTTATCCGATTCAGAAATTGCAATTTCAATTTCGCATTGTGCAATTTCAAGAAACTCTTTCTTCTTTGTAATAACTGATTTTGTTAGCGGTACAATAATCGCATTGCGTTCAACAAGAGCCAACATCAACGCCGCCGCGTTCGGCGAAAAATCCGCTTGCAACGCCACGACCGTTCCAGACATAATCTCGTGTTCGTCAATAAACCGCCCCCAATCATCCAACTTTTGCAACATGTCACCGTAAGAATAAATTTGATCATTCCAAACGATAGCGTCGTTGCTTCGGTTCTTTTGAAATATGTTGCGCAAAATCTGTAAGCTCATTAAACTCCTCCTAAGTAAATAATTTGTCCGGTAACAAAATCGCTTTCGTCTTTCAAAAAAAAGTCGATAACGTTACCGACATCTTGAAATGTTCCGAAGCGTTTGATTGCCATTCGGTTTGTGAGTTCGTCCAATTTATTTTTTGGTACGGCTCGAATCAGGTCGGTATCAATTGGAGTCGGACCGATTGCGTTGACGGTGATTCCTTGTGAGCCATATTCGTACGATAATATTTGGGTCAATGTTGCGACGGCGGCTTTCGATGCGGCATAAACCGCCTCACCCGCTAATTTCAAGGGTACGGCAACAGTTGAAAAATTGACGATACGTCCTTTCTTTTGCGGTAACATCAAACGAGCAGCTTCGCGGCAACAAAGAAATGTTCCGCAAAAGTTGACGTTGATAATTCGCGAGGCGGTCTCCAATGGAGTTAGCAAACTATGATTCATTGACGCGATTCCGGCGTTGTTGATCAACACATCCAATCGACCGTATTTCTTTTTGATTTCATGAAACATATTGACAACCGACGCTTCATCCGAAACATCAACACAAAAATGCGTATAGTTTTCAAGCGGTGCCGCCTCCTTCCGACTACATCCGACAACATCGTAACCGGCAGACGAATACCGCTCCGCAAGAAATCGACCGATTCCTTTTCGCGACCCCGTAATCAGTACAATTTTTTTACTCATTGTCAATTCCATTCGCTTTCAAGGTTGTTTGAATATGTTCGGCTAACGTGCCAAGTGTACGAAAAGGACTCGATGTTGCGGACATTGCTTTGTTGTCCATCAAACGAATCGGCTTGCCGTAGTTCGATGCCAACGCAGTCTCAAACTTGACCAACATCCCAACAAAACCAATCGAGTCCAACGGACTGGTTTCACCCCAAAGTACAGCATTATTACTGAATGCCAACTTTTTTCCGTCGTCTAAATCCTCGTTGACTTCGGAAATGACATCGAAAATAATGTCATTAAGTTTCTGATTTATCGTTTCATTAAGTTTTGTCATTTTGGTTCCTTTCAAATTGACGTTGTTAAAAATTTTTTTTAACGCGAAATACACGAAAATACTAAATATGCGAAAATGTTTTTTTATTATTCTTTTTAGCGAGTTTCGTTATTTCACGTGTTTCGCGTTGAAAAACTATTAGATGTTTACCGACTAACGCAGACGGCAACATAAATTTCAGTTTTATCTTTTGATTTTGGGTTAAATTGTTTTACGGAAAATACGTTTTGGCAGTCTATATCAAAACCGTTATTCGTCATCAATAATTCAACCTCATTCGGAGATTGATAGTTTGTGATGTGATCCATTGCGTTGCCATTTATTGGGACAACAATCCATAACGGCGAACATGGTTTCAGGACATTTTTCATTCTTCCGATTGCGGCTTCAGGCTTGTGAATATGTTCAAGTATTTCTGCCATCAAACCAAACTCCATTGATTGCGAAGGAATATCAAGTCCCTTTTGAATATCACCAAGATTCAACGAAAATTGATTCTCATTAAATTTCTGTTTTAGTAATCTCGTCGCATACTTCAAGGAATATTCGCTAATATCGATCCCAAACACCTTGCATTTCTCTCTCTCTCTCTCTCTCTCTCTCTCTCTCTCTCTCTATGATACTGTTGTCTAAAAGTTCATAGAGATAAAGTCCGTGTCCGAAACCGACTTCAAGTCCTTGCTTTTTTCCTTTACAAATTGGCAAAAAACGATCAATAAAAAACCGATGAATGTGATAATGGATTTCCCAACACGCTTGAGTCAAAAGAAGACCATCAAGATACAATCCTTCCATTACATCGGCGTTGTTATAAATTTCGTCATACGCTTTGTCGAATGAATCGTAAGAGTAACTTTGTGTTTGTTGAAATGAAAATTGATCGCGGATAATGCTGTACGTATAGTTTTGAATAGCATCAACCGACGACTTCCCCGATGCACTTGCAAGGAAAAGTATTTTTTCCAAAAAAGTACAATAAGTATCTTCAAATTGATCTGCCATTAACTGCACTTTCGGAGCAACGAACAAATCGTTTTTGTTTTGAAGTTCCGTTAAAAAAGCTACGGAACGCGGGTATTTGTCTATGTTCATAATTTGAAATTTGATTAAATTTTTGTTATTCTTTTTCGCGAGTTTCGTTATTTAGCGTGTTTCGCGTTAAAAATATTCAATTGTTAGTGGTGTTAAAATTGAAAGTAAATAAACGGCTGTACATCGTTTTCGCCAATAAAAACAAGCAAGAACAACATACAAGCGTAACCGAAACCGCGTAAAATCGGATGCCATTTTTCTGTAAATGGTACTTCCGAATCTTGGTAGTAGCATAAAATGTCAACTAACAGTACACACACGCCGTAAAATTTGAAGTAAAGCCAAACGTCATCAAATCCCGCATGACCTCCTCTTGCAATAAGATAAAGATAATGACAAGCAGCCGAGCAAGATGACGCACGGAAAAAAACTTCAACAAGCGTCAAGCAAGTGAACGTAAAAACAATACTTGCAAACCAGAAAACGATTGACCATTCTTTTGATAGGTTTTTGAAACGTAAAATTTGTTTTTGCCGCATGAAAGCATGGATACACAACAAAACGCCCATTAAAAAACCCCAAGCCACAAAGTGCATTGAAGCCCCGTGCCACAATCCGCAGAGCGTCATCGTCAACATCAAACTTGCAAACATCAACGGCATTCGATAGCGACTTCGAGCCATCATCCAAAACATCAATGGAAAATAAAGATATTCGCGAATCCATGACGATAGCGAAATGTGCCAACGTTGCCAAAATTCGGTTACGTTTGGTGAAAGGTATGGCTGCTTAAAATTGAGCATCAAATTGATGCCGAACAACCGCGCGACTCCGCGTGCAATATCTGTGTAGCCTGAGAAGTCGCCGTAAATTTGGATCATAAATAACGCCGCACCAAAAAAGAGAGTTACGCCGCCGAATTTATCCGGTGTGTTGAAACATTCATTGACAATCGGAGCGATACCGTCAGCGATAAACACTTTTTTGAAATAACCCATCAGGATCAATTGACTGGCACTGTAAATCATTGCCCTGTTAATTGAGCGTGGTTTTTTGAATTGTGGTATCAAATTTGTTGAGCGTTCTAT
>JAISQS010000143.1 GCA_031274045.1 Planctomycetaceae bacterium
GGTTCTATTACACACAGAGGCGGGCGGGACGCCCGCGTTCCAGTCCGCTTGCCGCTTCGCGGCAATTGTCGGCAGTTGCCGACGTTGGGCGTTTTGGTTTTACCGATGCGTATTGGCGATCCCGTTGTCGGCGGGTACACCGACGTTATTCACCAAGAAAGCCCGGCGGTCGGTTACCCACCTTACGTTGTCTACCTTGCGTTTGTCAAACTTACGTTGTCTAACTTGCGTTTGTCAAACTTACGTTGTCTAACTTACGTCACCTAAATTTTCACGCCTATCATTCGAAAACCTCTATCAACTTTTTTTCGCACCGGCTAATGCGGAGTAGAACGCGTAACGTTCTACGGCATCGTTTTGAGCTTGGGCAATCAGGTTGTCGAAGACTTCCGGCTTGCTCCGCTTCAAAAGACCAAAACGATTCTGCTTCTCAACAAAATCTTTGATTGAGCCTTCTGGAGTTTTGCTTGCTATTTCGAGCGGTTGTTCTTTGCGCGGATCATAAGTATAAAGTGACCAATAACCGCACTTGACCGCCTCCTTCTGCAACTCCAAACCAATCTTCATATCCGACATACCATGCGCGATACAATGCGAATACGCAATAATCAAAGACGGACCCGGATACGATTCAGCCGCTCGTATTGCTTTGATTGCGTGCAACGGATTCGCGCCTAGTGCAATTTGCGCAACGAAAACTGATCCGTAAGCCATTCCCATCATTCCCAAATCTTTCTTTCTTGTCGGTTTTCCGCTTGCTGCAAATTTTGCGACCGCGCCTTTTGGTGTGGATTTTGATGCTTGACCGCCGGTGTTTGAATATACTTCGGTGTCGAGGACAAGAATATTGATGTCGCGTCCCGACGCGATCACATGATCAAGCCCGCCATAACCAATATCATACGCCCAACCATCACCGCCAAACGCCCAACAACTCCGACGCACCAACGAATCCGCAATATTCAACAAATTCGTCCCCGTTAAGCAGACATCAGCCGCGCCGCTGTCACAAGCTCCCTTGTCCAAACAACTCTTAATCTGTGCTTTGAGTTCCGCAACCCATTGACGCTGCTGTGCGATTTCCGCTTCTGTCTCTTGCTTGTTGTTCAAAATATTGTCCACTAACTCCGCACCAATCTTCTCCCGCCTCGCTGTCAATATCTCTCTCGCGTAAAGATTCTGTTGATCAACCGCCAACCTCAAACCAAGCGCAAACTCAGCATTGTCCTCAAACAACGAATTACACCACGCCGGACCGCGACCGTTTGCGTCTTTCGTGTAAGGCGTAGTCGGCAAATTGCCGCCGTAAATCGACGAACAACCTGTCGCGTTGCCGACAAGCATTCGGTCTCCGAAAAATTGCGTGATCAATTTGACGTATGGAGTTTCACCACAACCCGCACAAGCCCCCGAGAACTCAAACAACGGCAACAACAACTGAGAACCTTTGACATTGTCGGCGTTGACGCTCGCGCGGTCTGCGTCTGGAATCGACAAGAAGAAATCCCAATTCGACCGTTCCGTTTCAAGATGCTCAATCTTATTCTCCATGTTGATTGCTTTGCGTCCTTCGATGGTTTTATTTTTCGCCGGACAATTATATACGCAAAGTCCGCACCCCACGCAATCATCCGGTGCAGGTTGAACGACAAATTTACTGTTCGGATATTCTTTCCCTTTCCAATCCGCAGTCTTGAAATTCGTCGGCAATTTGCCCAATAAATCCGGTTCGATTTTTTTGATTCTGATTGCTGCGTGCGGACAGACCAGTGAGCATTGACCGCATTGGATGCATACTGCCGGATCCCAAATCGGGATTTCGATAGCGATGTTACGTTTTTCGTATTGTGATGTGCCGGTCGGGAAAGTTCCATCGGCGGGCAACGCACTGACGGGCAAATCATTACCTCTTGCGGCGAGGATTTCGCCGAGTGTTTCTTTGACGAATTTCGGCGGTTCGCCGACTGTTCCCATGTGTCTGTGCAAATTGGACGTTATATTTTGCGGATAATTTACCTCTCTCAACGCCGCAACAGAAGCATCGACAGCTTTATAATTTTTTTCTACAACAGCGTCACCTTTTTTGCCATACGTTTTCTTTATTGCTTTTTTGATGTATCCGATGGCTTCTTCGGATGTCGGAAACAATTTTGCCAGTTGGAAAAAGCAAGTCTGCATAACTGTATTCAGCCGGTTTCCCATGCCGGCTTCGCGGGCAACAGTGACAGCATCGACGACGTAAAATTTCGCTTTTTTGTCAATGATTTCTTTTTGCAATTCTGCCGGAATGTGATCCCAAACTTCGTCGGGTCCGTATGGTGAATTTAACAAAAACGTCCCGCCCTCAACAAGCGGCGCGAGCATATCCAATTTTTCCGTAAACACGAATTGGTGACACGCGACAAAATTCGCTTTCGTTACGAAGTACGAACCTTTAATCGGGCGCGGCGAAAAACGGAGATGCGATTCGGTAACAGAACCTGCTTTTTTGGAATCGTAAACGAAGTAACCTTGTGCGGAGAGTTCCGTGTTTTCGCCAACAATCTTCGTCGTGTCCTTATTCGCCCCAACTGTCCCGTCACTCCCAAGCCCAAAAAACAGACATCGCCGCACGTCATCCGCTTCGGTGGAAAAATTGGGATCATACGCGAGACTCAGATTCGTAACATCGTCGTTTATGCCGACAGTGAACTCTTTTTTTGGAGAAGGTTTTTTGAGTTCGTCGTAGATTGCTTTGACCATTGTTGGTGAAAATTCTTTCGATGCCAAACCGTAACGTCCTTTTGTGATGAGCGGTTTTTCGCCGTTCCAAAATTCGGTAATTGCGGTGACGACATCTTGGTAGAGCGGTTCGCCTGCTGAGCCGGGTTCTTTTGTCCTGTCAAGTACAGCGATTTTTTTTACGCTCTTTGGAATGGCTTTGACAAAAATTTCGCTGGCAAACGGACGGTACAGGCGGACATTGACAAGACCGATCTTTTCGTTCGGATGCGAACGTCTGTACTCGTCAAGAAATTCCTCAATCACACCTGTCGAAGAAGCCATCGAAACAATTACGAGTTCGGCATCGGCTGCACCAAAATAATCAAACAGGTGATATTGTCGTCCGGTGAGTTTTGCGAATTTATCCATTTCGGCTTGGACGATTTCGGGTACGTTTGCGTAGAGTTTATTTGCGCCTTCGCGAGATTGGAAAAAGACATCGGGATTTTGCGCGGTGCCTCGCAACAGCGGGCTGTCCGGTGTCAACGCCCTTTTTCTGAAGTCAGTAATCGCATCAATATCAAGCATCTGCTTTATCACATCATCGTTGATCGGCTCGATGCGATTGACTTCGTGCGAGGTGCGGAACCCGTCAAAAAAGTGTACGAAGGGGACTTTTGTTTTATATGTTGCGGCGTATGCGATCATTGCGGTATCGTGTGTTTCTTGAACAGTTCCTCCGCAAAGCATTGCCCAACCTGTACTGCGGCACGCAAGAATATCACCGTGATCGCCAAATATCGCAAGAGCATGTGTCGCAACAGTACGCGCTGACACGTGGAATACGGTTGGGGTTTGTTCTCCTGCGATTTTGAACATGATCGGAATCATGAGCAAGAGACCTTGTGAAGCGGTAAAAGTACAAGTCATAGAGCCGCCTTGTAGGGAGCCGTGAACGGCACCTGCGGCACCGGCTTCACTTTGCATTTCTATAATTTGTGGAATTGTACCGAATATATTTTTTTTACCTTTGGCAGCCCATTCGTCTGCAAGCTCGCCCATCGTGGACGATGGGGTAATTGGATAAATTGCCATCACTTCGTTACATGCATGCGCGATCAATGTTGTAGCTTCGTTACCATCGACCATCAAAAAACGATTCTCACTCACAATAGAGTCTCCGAAAGATTTGTAGGGTTTATGCAGCTCAAAATCTTTATAAATAGTTTTAAACCGCACGTAAATTTCA
This sequence comes from Planctomycetaceae bacterium, assembly GCA_031274045.1. Taxonomy (GTDB): domain Bacteria; phylum Planctomycetota; class Planctomycetia; order Pirellulales; family Thermoguttaceae; genus WRKP01. The sequence continues at coordinate 3,953 of JAISQS010000143.1, forward strand.
AACACGAAGGCAAAATGATACACACACAATTTGTTTCGTAAAGTCCCCCCAACAATCAATTCCACTGTAACAACACAATGATAATCACTTATATCTTCAATTACACCCGACTCGAGTCACAACAATCACACACGCTCAATATTCACCGCGAATTTTTTATGATCAAACTTGTTCAATAATTGTTGTTTGTCAACAGATGATACAGATTTGACAGATTAGTTTTTTTAGCACGCAGATAACGCAGATTTTAAAGATATTCGCAGATATACTTTTTACACTTGAAAATTCCCTTTCACAATCGCAATCAAAATGATATTGTTACCG
>JAISQS010000220.1 GCA_031274045.1 Planctomycetaceae bacterium
CTATTTATAATCAATTATCGTAGGGCGTTGCCCTACGCTATGATATTTTGCCCTTTCAGGGCGTTGATACATTGTATTGATACAGTGCTTGATAAAAGGCACGATGTAAATGCCCCACAAAATCTGGAATAATCAGAAATTTTCGCGCATTTTGTATTTTCGTGTATTTCGCGTTAAAAATAGCTTTTAGAAATTAATTTTCGTTTATTCCGTATTTTTCGTATGGTTCGTATTCTCAAAAAAGATGTGCGGTATAACAAGGCGGGACACCCGCGTTCCAGTCCGTTTCCGTTGCGCGGAATTTTTTTCACTTGCAGCGCAGCGGCGACATTGTACATAGCCGGTATTGTGTTTTTTGTCCCCCTTGTTGTGTGTTCGTTTTTAAATATAATCAGTCCATTGGGGTTTGGCGTGCAAACTCCGCTTACAGAATGCACTGCGAGTTTAGTTGATGTTGAGAGATCAAATTCGCCGATAGTAAATTTGATACAGCGTAGATAATCAAGCGAACAATAACCCGTGAATATCAACACTTGATATCGACAACTTGAATATCAATACTTGAATATCAACGCCTTGAAATCAATCTATGAATATTGAATTGACCAGCGAATATTGACCTGCGAATATTAACGAAGACTTAAGTGCAGACAAATTAAAAACCAAATTTTTTGACTCCCAACCATAAAAGAGGAAAAAACTATGAACATTACAAAGTTCACATTCGCTGTGTTGCTTGTTGCCGCAGCGTTGACAATATCCTTCACGTCTTCGGCGGCAGCAGCCGGTCTTGAAGATAGCTTGATCCAGAAATGGACAGCAAAAGAAGGAACAGACGGTAAGCAGACCGCTTCACCGGAAATCCTACCCAAAGCAATGAAGTCAATCACTATCACCGCTTGGATAGAACCGAAAGAAATAAACGGAGCATACGTGTTCCGAAAGGAAGACGGAAACTTCCGATTCCTACTCGGATTCCAATCACCTTACGGCGTGCCGGGTGTGAAGAAAAATTGGCCTCGATTTCTCACCTTCGGTGTCCGCAGCGGAAACTACTACTACGAATGCGACTCAATCATAAACCATAAAGAATTGTTAGACGGCAAGAAGCATTTTATCGCCGGTACATTTGACGGCAAATGGATTCGCGTATACCTTGACGGTCGCGAAATCGGCGCATATCACAAAGAAGGCGATTTCGGTTACGACAACTCGCCAAAAAGCGGAACCATACACATCGGTAACTTTGGATGGGAACACTTAAACGGAAAAATTCACGAATGCTCTCTCTACTCAAAAGCATTCTCCGCAGACGAAATTGAACAACTATTCAAAAACAGCAAAACAGATCGCACAAACGAAAATGTTGCTTTGGAAACTGCTAAGAAAATTTACCAAAAAGGTAATGATATGCAGGAAACTCTATTCAACTTCATCGGCAAAGGAAAGCAAAACGAAGAAGTCCTAACAGAACTTCACCGCTTGCTCCAACACGACTTTCCCGAAGATGTAAACAACTACATACTCTCGAATCAATCAGGTCCATTTGACGACGCTGTTACGACTCGCGAAGAGTTGATCGCAAGCATAAAAGTCCTCGAACAACGCGCGTTCGAATACGTCCCTTTGACAAAAATGCAATGGGATGTCCTCTCGCCAAAAGAAGTCGAGAAGTGGAAAGCTGTCGCAGCCAAAAAGGAAAAATTGGCGAACGATTATGATAAGATGTCGTTGCAAGAGTTGCGGTCTGTTTTGAACGAAATAAAAGAGATGATTCAAGAACGCCCGCGCCAACACGAAGCCGTCGCAACATACCGCGTCCCCAAAACGCCGGAGACAAAAGACCGAACCGAAGACGAAACCCGCAGAATCCTGGAAAACGAATGGCTCTTCCAATGCGGCGGTAAACCGACAACACAGAACATAACAGACGAAATCGGGAATGCTCGCAAATTGATAAAACGCATCGGCGAAAATTTGTTCACAGAAGAGTCAAAGAAACTCGATGAGTTGGAAAAACAATTGCAATCATTTGACCAAAACGCAAACGGCGAACAAGGCGTAAAAGCCTTATATTTTGCGGTGCGAACAGTAAAACGTGCTATCATGTTCAAGAATCCGGTTATTGATTTTGACACGATTGTTTACAATGACGGTCCGTATCCAGAGGGGAGTGAATCGCATCATGAGACGCGGCATCGTTTGGGTTACATGGCTGTTCCGGGCGGTCGTTTGATAAAGCTAAAAGGATTAAACCCAAGCGGACACCAAGAGAAAATTTTGCCGCAGGAGCCGTTGCATGGGACGTTTTGGCGGCACGATGTTTCTTTTGACGGCAAAAAATTACTCGTCAGTTTCAAACCGCACAACGAGAAAACATTTCACCTCTACGAAGTCAACGCCGACGGAACCGGACTGCGTCAATTGACGGCGGGTATATTTGATGATCTTGATCCGATTTATTTGCCGGATGGGAAAAATATTATTTTTACGACGACGCGCGGGTATTTGTATGTACGTTGTATGCCGCCGACGAATGCGCCGGTTATTGCGAAGATGCCGCTCGACACGAAACCGGGCGACAAGAACCTCTACATACTTTCACGCAACGGCGAACCGGAATATACGCCGTCTGTCATGGCGGATGGTCGAATAATTTATACACGTTGGGAGTATACCGATAAACCGTTGTGGCGTTGTCAATCGTTATGGACAATGAATCCTGACGGTACTCTCGTTCAGACTTTTTGGGGCAACCAATCCGTGTGGCCCGACTTGCTCAAAGACGCAAGACAAATACCCGGCAGCCAACGAGTCATGTTTACGGGGAGCGCGCATCACGAATGGTTTGCGGGTAGTATTGGGATTATTGATCCGGCGGTCGGTTTGAATTTTCCTGACGGGTTGGTCAAAGTTACGCAAGAAGTCGCGTGGCCCGAAAGCGGAAACGGTCCGGTCGATCCCAAAGCGGCGGAAGATTATCAACGCAGTCGCTACGGTGCGTATTATTCGCCGTATCCGTTGAGTGAAACTGATTTCCTTGTCTCGGCAAACCGGCACGGTAAGTTTGTGTTATTGTTGATGGATATTAACGGCAACCGCGAAATCATCAATGAAGGTTTTTACAATATTTTTGACGCGCAGCCGTTGCGTGCGCGTTCGGTGCCGCCGATGCAAATGGACAGAACGGATATGCCGACTTGGGAGACGCGAAACACACCGAAAACAGGCATGATATACAGTAACAACGTTTACGAAAACGCACCGCAAGAATTGAGAAACAAAGCGAAATTTTTACGCATCTGGTCAATTGAACACAAGACCTATACCTATTGGTATAAACGTCCGTATATCAGCACGGGACCGGTCGTGTCGGCGGTACAAAGCGAAGGAATCAAAAAAATAATCGGCACAGTCCCGATAGAAGAAGACGGCAGCGTCAGCTTCAACGCCCCGTCGGGTGTCGCGTTGCATTTTCAACTTTTGGATGAGAATCAGTTGGCTTTGCAAACGATGAAGAGTTTTACAGGTGTTATGCCGGGTGAGACGCGTGGTTGTCTTGGTTGTCATGAATCGCATCACCGCTCAATCGTACAAGCCGGAACGGGTAAGGCAATGAAACGACAGGCATCCGACATTAAGCCGGTAGCTTGGAAGGACATCACTGTCGGTTATGAACGTTATGTCCAAACTGTACTCGATAAGCATTGTGCCAAATGTCACGAAGATCCGAACAACAAAGCATCCGCAAAATTTAATACGAAGTTGCGTCCGGGTCCGCATGGATTCAAGGAACCGTATTGGACGTTGTTGGGTGCTCCGGCGTGGGGCGGCGCGTATCACGGCAATCAAAAAGCAGACAACGGATTCGGATGGGCGGACACTATTTTGGTTGAAGGATTCGATACAACCGATCCCGCAGGGTACGCGACTTATCCGGCAATGACGAAATTGTCATACAAGAGTCGGTTGATTGCGAGAATGATGGGCGAAGATGTGATTGCGTCAAACGGGCAAAAACTTGAGCATCCGAAAGTCAACGTGACGGGAGATGAGTTGTTGCGTGTGATTCTTTGGGTTGATGCGATGGGTCCGTATATTGGTGAGGAGGAGTTGCGGGAGATTGATGATCCGGAGTTTCAGGGAGTTGATTGGATTTCGCAACGCCCCCGAATTAAAACAGCACCAATTGTCCAACGACCGGGTCCGTTTGATCCGTTTTTCACAGACACCGATCCGGCATACCAATGCCCCTCGCCTGAATTATTCAACGCACTACCACACGGAGTTAAACGGTAAATGTTAAGAGTTCAGTGATCGTAAGGTAGGCAACCGACTGCCAGGCGGTTGCGTCTGCCGACAGGCAGACAGTTGCGGCGGGAAACGTGTTGATATACCAAAACACCCCGTCGGCGCAGCTGACAATTGCCGCGAAGCGGCGCGGACTGGAACGCGGGCGTCCCGCCCGCCTCTGTGTGTAATAGCACCAAAAAAGTTTGAACTGAACGCCAAAACGTGTCGGCAAACGTAAGGTGGCTAACCGACCGCCAGTCGGTTATGTAAGGTGGGCAACCGACTGCCGGGCGGTTGCGTCTGCCGACAGGCAGACAGTTGCGGCGGGAAACGTGTTGATATACCAAAACACCCCGTCGGCGTAGCCGACAATTGCCGCGAAGCGGCGCGGACTGGAACGCGGGCATCCCGCCCGCCTCTGTGTGTAATAGCACCAAAAAAGTTTGAACTGAACGCCAAAACGGTTTGGCAAACGTAAGGTGGGCAACCGACTGCCAGACGGCAACGTAAGGTGGGTAACCGACCGCCGGGCGGTTACGTCGGCACAAGCCGACAACTGGATCGCCAACACGCACCGGAATTTCTATCGCCTAAAACGTAGGGCGTTTTGGTTTTTCCGGTGCATCTTGGCGATCCCGCTGTCGGCGGGCGATAATGATTTACTGGCGACGCAACCGCCTGGCAGTCGGTCGCCCACCTTACGATTGCCAACACGTCTTGGTGTTCCTTCCAAACTTCTTCGGTTTCCTAATGCACAGAGGCGGGCGGGATGCCCGCGTTCCAGTCCCTCGCCGCTTCGCGGAAAACTTGTGTGGTATGACGAGGGCGTTGTCCCGTGCTAATGTAGAGACGCAATGCATTGCGTCTCTACTTTCAGGGATTTAAATCAATAGAATCATGCCCTACAAAAAACAAAATAACCAGTAAAAAAATCATAGAACAATAAAAGGAGAAAG
>JAISQS010000310.1 GCA_031274045.1 Planctomycetaceae bacterium
TGAGTTAATGCGGATATTTCACTGATGTATTACGTTTTTTCTACAGAGTTGATGTATTTCACTGATATATTACATAAAAACAAAAAAAATTGCCAGTTAATTTCTGGCGAAAGCCTTAGAGCGGATATTTCGCTGATATATTACTATTATTTCCGGTGTGATTGGATTATGTTAGTGAGTTTAGGATGAAGTCTAATATTTTGTCAGGGTCGCTTGTTGGAGTCATGTTGGAGGGCAATAGAATGTAGCCGTTGCGTTCTTCCGGTGTGAAACGTATGACCGTCTGTTTTTTTGCCAAATTCGTTTTTAATTCGTCGATTGCTTTTTGTGATACATAATTTATTACAACATATCCGCTGTCGTTTATTAGTCCTTTGTTTAGCCGTATTGATTTTATTGTGTGACCGTGTGCTAATATTTTTAACCGCACATGCGACAACAACCGCTCAACCTCAATAGGCGGTTCACCAAACCGATCAATCATCTCCATCCGCATATCATAACAATCCTCCAAAGTCGTAATCCTCGATATGCGTCTGTAAAGATCAATTTTGATCCTATGATCCGAAACATACGAAATCGGAATCACCGCAAGTCCGGGCAAATCTAACTCAACCTCAATATTCGTTTGCAAAGGCAATTGCTTAATCGTTCTCACCGCAACTTCAAGCATTTGACAATACATTTCATAACCGACAGCCGCAATATGTCCGCTCTGCTGCATCCCCAAAATATTCCCCGCACCGCGAATTTCCAAATCACGCATCGCAATATGAAATCCGCTTCCAAGCCGCGCATATTCTTTTATTGCGTTTAGCCGTCTGCTCGCGTTTGCTGTTATCGCTTGCGATCTCGGAATGACCAGATAACAATACGCCTGATACTTAAAACGCCCCACCCGCCCGCGAAGTTGATGCAAATCCGCAAGACCATAATGACTCGCCTCATCAATAAAAATCGTGTTCGCATTGGGAATATCCAGACCGCTTTCAATTATCGTCGTACTAATCAACATGTCAAAATCATGATTCAGAAACCGTCGCATCACGTCTTCCAAATCATCCGTATCCATACTTGCATGACCTATTCCAATCCGAACTTCCGGCACTATTTTTTTCAGCCTTTTAGCAAGTTCATCCAAGTCCGCAATACGATTGTGGACAAAAAATATTTGCCCGCCGCGATTGAGTTCACGCAAGATTGCCGAACGGATTATGTCTTGATCAAATCGAATCACATGCGTCTCAACAGGCAAACGATCCTCCGGCGGCGTTTCAAGATTCGATATCTCCCGAATACCAAGCAACGAAAAATGCAAAGTACGCGGAATCGGAGTCGCAGTCATAGTTAAGACATCCACCGATTCGCGAAATTGTTTCAGCCGCTCTTTGTGCCGCACACCAAAACGCTGCTCCTCATCAATCACAACCAACCCAAGATTATGAAACGATATTTCCTTTGACAAAATCCGATGCGTCCCAATAACAATATCAATATTGCCGGTCGCAATTTTATCAATAATCTGCTTCTGCTCTGCGGCAGATTGGAAACGTGATAGAGCTGCAATCGTGACAGGAAATTCGTTCATTCTTCCCGCGAAAGTTTGCGCGTGCTGTTCGGCGAGAATGGTTGTCGGTACAAGTACAGCTACTTGATATCCCGCGTCAACTGCTTTGAACGCAGCTCTGATAGCAACTTCAGTTTTACCAAATCCGACATCACCACAAAGTAATCTGTCCATCGGTCGTGAGAGTTGCATGTCGTTTTTTACGTCGATAATTGCGGTGAGTTGGTCGGGAGTTTCCTTGAAAGGGAAGGACGATTCCATTAGTAGCTGCCATTCCGAATCAGCCGGAAACGCGATTCCGGCAGCAGCCGAACGCTTCGCTTGCAAGTCGATCATGTCAACCGCAAAATCAAAAACCGCCTCCCGCGCGGCATTCTTATGACGACCCCAAAGTGTACCGCCCAACTTCGCAAGACGCGGAACAGAACGCGTACCGCCAATATATTTTTGAACCATCCCGATCTTCGATATCGGAACATAAAGTGCCGCCGAATCAGCAAATTCAAGATGCAAATGCTCTTCCTCATTTTGCAACCGCGTCAAAACCTCTATCCCGCGATAACGCGCGATACCATGAGAAACATGCACTACATAATCACCCGGCTTAAGATCAAGAAACGAATCAAGCACACGCGAAAGATTATGTTGCTTCGGTCGACGAATATCACGCCGCAAAAATAATTCTCCCGACGAAAGAATAAAAAACGACTCGCTCACACCAACCCGCAAATCATCAACCACAGATTGCAATTGATCTTTTTCAGAAGATATTATTTGAGTTGTTTCATCATCAAGCTTGGTTTTTTTTGATTTGAGTTTTTTAACTTTACTTGCAAGAGGCGAAACTTTTTTGCCCGAATTATCCTCGTCATCATTTGAGATACGTTGAACAACATCAGCCAAATTTACATTCAACAGAATCTCAAATCCCGCACTGATTTGTCCGGTAACATAATGCAATCTGTTCGATTTTGCAGGTTGAATATCGGCGAAGAGTTCGTTGAGTCTTTCGGTTTCGGCAGTGGTTGGACAAAAGATATAAATTTGCGCAACGTTTAATTCGTCGAGATTTTTTCGCACCGTTTCAAGACTGCCGCTAAGCCGATCAACCGACTTAACCGGTAAATGCAAATGCTCCGATTCGAGACCTTCGGCAAAATCTGAAATTGTAACAGTCGGATGTTTCGCTATCTGTTTCAATAAATTATCAATGTCGGTCAAAACACTATTATTCTCGGCACGTGTGTAATAAGTTTCCGCTTGCGTTTTTAGTTCGCGCAAGTTACAAAGTGCAATCGGAACATCATTCGGCAGATAATTTATCAGGTTTGCGCCAATTGAATCTGCCGGTGCAAGCCACGTGAAATCAATAGATTTTATGTTGTTCGAGGAGCGTTGCGTTGCAATGTCAAAAGTCCGTATCGATTCAATCTCATCACCAAAAAATTCAACTCGCACCGGCTTGTCCCAATCAGGCGCAAAAATATCAACAATATAACCACGAACCGCAAACTCACCCGGCAACTCCACCGCCGAAGTCGAATGATAACCACCGCCAACAAGTTTCAAACGCAAAGAATTTATCTCAATTTGATCTCCAACATTGAGCGAAATCGTATGCGAATTGAGAATATTAACAGCAGGTACAGGTTGCATAATCGACGCAATTGTCGTAACAACAACGTACCGATCAATCGCAACCGACAACCTTTTAAGCACACGAATTCTTTGTCCAAAAATATCATCCGAAAGCGAATAAAAAGAAAGTTGCCCGCCGGATTCATCGTTATCATTACTCTTTTTTTTGTCAATATCACTCGCCGGTAATTCGCGAAGTTGCGGAAATGTCAAAATGTTGACGTTATTTGAGCTAAACAATTCGAGATCATAAGTGATACGATCAAGTTCCTCCTGATTTTGCACAACAACAAGCAACGGCAATTTGCACGAAAGAGAAAGAGAAGCAATCGCAAGCGCACACGACGAACCAATAACTCCATCAATAGAGATAGATTTTCCGGCGTTAAGTTTTTGGGCGATTTTAGTGAACTTACCGTCTGCGGCAAGCAATTCAGAAAAACAAGGGTGTAATTGTGACATTGTTGAAATGAAATGGATAAAACGAATATGCGTATACCGCTACCGGCATATTTACAAAAAAATTTTTCACACAATCAAAATTTCACACAATCAAAAGAAGATCACTCAATACGAAATGGCTCTTTTATAGTTTCTTACTGATATGTCAACACGACAAAACAAACAGGTATTACGATAATTTATTGTTTATTGTAACAAAAAAACTGATCAACATTACTGATTATTTTTGTATTATCTTTTTTTCTATTTTTCTGTTGTGTGTTTTATTGCTGCTTTTATGAAGTTTGCGAATAGTGGGTGTGGTTTTGTTGGTTTTGATTTAAATTCGGGGTGGTATTGTACGCCGACGAACCATGGGTGCGATGCGATTTCCACCACCTCAACAAGCCCGCCGTCTGGACTTGTCCCCGCAATCATTAGTCCGGCAGATTCCAATTTTTCCTTGTAGCTGTTATTGAATTCGTAGCGATGTCTGTGACGTTCGTTGATTTCTGTTTGTTGGTAGCATTTGAATGAGTTGCTGAGTTTGTTTAGAGTTGTTGGTTGTGTGCCTAATCTCATTGTTCCTCCTTTGTCAGTGATGTTTTGTTGTTCGTCTAGTAGTGTTATTACGGGGTGTTCTGTTTGTTGGTCAAATTCGGTTGAGTTTGCGTTTTTTAATCCGCAGACGTTTCTTGCGAATTCTATTACGGCGCATTGCATTCCGAGACATATTCCAAAGAATGGTATTTTTTGTTCTCTTGCCAATTTTATTGCGTTGATTTTTCCTTCTACGCCGCGATCACCGAATCCTCCCGGCACGAGTATTCCATCGACATCCTCCAACTGTTCCACGCCGAATAGATCACTCGGCAAGCCCCGCACACGTACTTTGACTTTGTGTGTTATACCGGCGTGGTCGATTGATTCGTAGATTGATTTGTAGGCATCTTTATGTTTTGCGTATTTGCCGACTACAGCTATTGTGATTTCTTTTTCGGGGGAGCGGAGTCTTGCGAGGATGTCGTACCATTTGGACAAGTCGGGTTCGGTACGGTGTTCGGTATCTTTTTTGAAGTATTTCAAAGTTCGGCTGTCAAGACCGTTGTTGTACAATGTTATTGGTACTTCGTAGATTGAAAATTCAGCGTCTTTTTCTTCGATTACGTCTTGTGGTTGTAGGTTGCAGAAGAGACCGATTTTATTTCTTTCGATGTTGCTGATTGGCATTTCTGTTCGGCAGACGAGTATGTCTGGTTGGATGCCGATTTGTCGTAGTCGGCTGACGGAGTGTTGAGTTGGTTTTGTTTTGAGTTGGTTTGATGATTTTAGATATGGGATTAGTGTAAGATGAATGAACAGGCAATTTGCGCGTCCGACATCTAGGGCAAATTGCCGGATCGCTTCAAGGAACGGCAAGCTCTCAATATCACCGACCGTACCGCCAATCTCCGTCAACACGAAATCCACATCATCGCCGCGAAGTGAGCGGATAGCGCGTTTGATTTCGTTGGTAATGTGTGGGATTACTTGGACTGTTTTTCCGAGAAAGAGACCGCGTCGTTCTTTGCGCAGGACGTTGCGGTAGATTTTTCCGCTTGTCCAACTGCTGCGGCGTGTGAGCGGTGAGCTGGTGAAGCGTTCGTAGTGACCGAGATCGAGATCCGTTTCAGAACCGTCGTCGAGAACATAGACCTCGCCGTGTTGGTAGGGACTCATGGTGCCGGGATCAATGTTAAGATAAGGATCCAACTTCTGCATTCGAACTGAGTAGTTGCGGCTCTCAAGCAACATGCCAAGTGACGCACTCGTCAATCCTTTGCCGAGAGAGCTGACAACTCCGCCGGTGATAAAGATATGTTTTGTCCTCAATTTGTACTCCTTTTTGGTTTGGTTAGTTTTGGTTTTTTGGTTCTTGATTATGTTCAGGCATCTTGATCTCGCGTTGATAACATTATCTAAAAGGTCAATGCAAGCCAATGTCGCCCGCCAAATGACATCTCATATCAACACAAGCGAACTTGCTTCGCTTGCGTTTGAAATAAACTGTCATTGATTAACATCCGATTATTGTAATTGTTTTATTGTCGAATGACTCATTACGGACAAATAATTTTGTTTCCCAAGAAATATTCTGTCGCCGGTCGAAAACAACAAGCCAACCATTTTGACAACCCAACGATTCCATATATCCGGCAGTCTGCTCAAGACCTTTTTGGTACGCATTTTTATTGTGACGGATTTTCAACTCAATAGGATATTTGTTTTCGCCGTACACAACAAGAAGGTCTAATCTTCCTGTTTCGGCAGCCATTTCGCGAATGATCTTACCGCCGCCGTTGATTATTCGTTGCAAAAAAGCCATCAACACCAAATGCGGTGCCGTTTCCTTGTACAAATACTTCTCCTTCCAAATCGCGCCATTCTCTCGCCAAAATACCTGAAAATCACGCAACAAAAGTTCCATATCAATCTTTCCGTTGTGAATATAACGTGACGGTTGATAGGATGTATTGTTTTGGAGACTGATTTGTGTGTTAAAATTCAAAGTACGTATAATCACTTCCGCATAAATAGGATTCGCAAATTCTAACTTGCCCTGATCTTGACGAATAAGACCCAAATCACGTGTCAGTTGAAAATCACTGGATAAATATTCTACTTGAGCGACCTCACCCAGTATGATCGGTTGAATAATTTTACGTACACGCTCTTCATTTAAGCGTTCCATAAGACTGTCAATATGTGTATCACGACGTAAGATGATGTTTTGAACTGCTTGTTCAACCATCAACAAAGTAACCGTCTGCGAATAATCCGATTTGAGTATTTCTTCCACAGTTTCACAGGCAATAGCATTAACCAACCATGGTTGTCCCTGAGTTTGTTGCCAAACATATTCTACTGCTTCGGGTTCAAATTGTTGTCCGGTATCGGTGGAGTGTTGCCCGTAAAGTTCGGCAATGTCTTCTTTAGAAAAATTCTGTAGCGTTAGTAATTCTGTGACAATATTAAAATTCAATTTATAGTCACGGAGATTCTGCATTCCAACCAATGCCAATGAATGAATAAATGGTGAATATGATCGGGTGATGTAACCATTGCGCAATTGCCGCAAAAACGAAATCAATGTACTGCCGCTTAAACGATCCGCCTCGTCAAAAAAAACAACAAGCGGCTTGTCCAATAACGAACAAAAATCAGACAACGCTTCTAACAACGCCGATGTGTAATGGATTTTATTCGCGTGAATTGCAAATTGTTCCTTGTGCGGAATGGTGCTTGATTCCAATGCGAGTGACAAACACCCGATAATGCTCGGAATTCCTTTTTCGGAATCGTCAATACCCTGAATACTTTCCAATGAACAGTACAAAGCGTAGTACTCACCGTTTTGATTGAGTTTTTGTCTCATCTCAAATAGAAACGTTGTTTTACCGCTTTGCTGAGCGGAGCGAATAACAAAATACTGATTTCGTTCAATCAACGGCAAAACTCTATTGAGACGGCTCACTGCATCCAACATGTAGTGTTCTTCCGGTACACAAGGACCGGAAACATTAAAATAACGTGACATAGTAATTTTTGTGTTAAGGTTTCTTGCAAAGGCGATCTGTAAGCGTATTTAATATCGACCTACAATCTACAATCAATAATCTGATCTGTAATTGATTAGCATCCGATTATTGTAATTGTTTTATTGTCGAATGACTCATTACGGACAAATAATTTTGTTTCCCAAGAAATATTCTGTCGCCGGTCAAAAACAACAAGCCAACCATTTTTACAACCCAACGATTCCATATATCCGGCAGTCTGCTCAAGACCTTTTTGGTACGCGTTTTTATTGTGACGGATTTTTAATTCAATAGGATATTTGTTTTTTCCATACAAAACACAAAGGTCTAATCTTCCTGTTTCGGCAGCCATTTCGCGAATGATCTTGCCGCCGCCATTGATAATTCGTTGCAAAAAAGCCATCAACACCAAATGCGGTGCCGTTTC